>RDYZ01000449.1 GCA_004293855.1 Oscillatoriales cyanobacterium
TTCAACAGGAGTGCGGCTGCTGCCCAAATCACTTATTTTAAAAGGTACTTCTCCCCAATCGCGGCGGGCGAGGGCGGCTGCACCAGCATCGGGAAAAAACACTTTCATCCCGGAGTGGCTTTCCTCAAATTCTGGTAAGAATTGTTGCGTGATAGACTGTGCTTGCAGGGCGATTTCGGGAAAGACTAATTCGACTTGCAGGAGATTCATGCCATCCGAGAGGGCGGCGGCGGTGGCAATGCGCGATTGGGCGATCGCATCATTGAGATCGTTAGGCAGTTCTGTCATTAATCTTATTATTCGTACTCGACTTCTCTCAATCCAATTTTACCGCATTAAGCTAATCAAAATTTAAATTAGACTTAATAAATAATCAAAATCTTGTGGGGTGGGCTTCCAGCCCGCCCGAAATATGCAATTCAAATATGCCACAGCTTAAGCTACAAAAGCTAACACGGACACGGGCGAACCGCAACCTCCCAAAAGGTGCAATATTCCGATCGCCAAAGTGAAGTCTGCCGCAGGTAAAAAGTGGAGATTTGCCAGATTTTCCAGCACAATTCGCTGCTGTTGCAATACCATTTTATTCACAGCAAAACTTTCATCTTGTCCCGGATCGACTCCGTGAGTGTCAATACCAATTCCCGCAATCGATCGCTCTTCCAGCAAAAATTGAGTTGCAGCTTGACCAAATCCCGGAAAGTGGCAAACTCCGCCATCGTCAGGATTGAAAAATGCTCGCTCATCATTCCATTTAGCTTGCCATCCAGTATATAATAGAACTAGATTTTCCGGTTCAATAAATTTGTGCTGGCGTTCCCAATTCAATATATCATCTATCGTTAAAGTGTAATCGGGATTGGCAAGACATTGCTCCCGAAGGTCGATCGCAATTCCGGGCAAAACTAGAGACTGCGGCGCATAACTATCAACACTCGCGCCTGCTGGATCGAAGGTATTCGGTGCGTTGATGTGAGTGCCGCTGTGTTCTCCCATGGAGAATTTTCGCAGGAAATAGCCGTTTTTGTCTATTTCAGATACTATTTCAAATTCCGGCGCTGGATCACCCCGCCAGATGGGAATCTGTGGATGAATTGCATGGGTTAAGTCTATAATGTCGCGGTAGGCGATCGTTTTTAAATTATTTGAGTTAAAGTTGTTTGTCATCGACACAAAAACTCACATTATATTAATGGTACGGTGCGTAATATCAAATCTGCTCTTCATAAAAATGATTAATCTCTCTATTCTCTCCCTCTGTGTCCTCTGCGCCCTCTGCGGTTTAATAATTCCGGTATAGCCTGATTGAATATCAGCCATTAGTCGATCGCTCTAATCGAAAATCCTTCTAACC
>RDYZ01000450.1 GCA_004293855.1 Oscillatoriales cyanobacterium
GGAAGCGGGCAAAACGGGAACCACCAATGATGGGGTGGATCTGGTCTTTGTCGGCTTTGTCCCCGATCGATCGATCGTGACCGGGGTCTGGCTCGGCAATGATGACAACGCACCGACGGGCAGCAGTAGCGCTCTCGCGGCAGCCCTCTGGGCGGACTACACCCGCAGTCTTGTCGGACGCTAACCAACGCTAGCTCGCCCCTGTTTATGGGGTTTATGTTTATCGTTCCAATGCTTTGCGTTGGAACGATAAAACCAGGCATTTTGGGTCGCTCTCAAAGACCCTAGCAAGAGGAGGACGATCGCGATCGCCGCAACCCTGCCAATTCCAACAACGCCACGATCGCAAACTTCGGTAGCGCCAACATGCGCCGCCACCGCCACGGTTCACAGTACAGGCGATACAACCACTCCAAATGGTTGTCCCCCATCCACTTCGGCGCCCGAGTCTTCACCCCGGCCCACACATCAAAACTTCCCCCAACCCCAATCCACACCGCCGCCGGACACACCGATCGATGCTCTGCAATCCAATACTCCTGACGCGGCACTCCCAAACCCACCAGAATCGCTGCCGGTTGGAGTTCGTGCAGGCGCTCGATCAACTGGGGCATCTCCTCTGGTGACAGGTAACCATGTTGCGTGCCGATAATATCGAGCCCTGGATACTGCTGCATCAACTTGGCCGCTGCCTGATCCGTGACCCCCGGTGCGCCGCCAAAGAAAAACGCGGTTTTCCCCGTACCGGCCAAACTGGCCAGCAACGTTTCGGACACCTCAATACCGGGCGCACGGGCGATCGCATGTCCCTTGAGCTTGAGGTAGAGCACCACCCCCGCCCCATCTGGAATCGTCAGTTCCGCCCGATCGATCGTACGTCCCAGTTTGGTCTCCTGTCCCGCAAGCATCGACATCTCCGCATTCAGCGTCACCACATGAGTTCCGAGCCCGCGATGTACCCGATCGCACAACCAACCGGCGTAGTCATGGTGGAGATGGATTGGCACGCCGAGAACGTGGTCGATCGGCAGAGCCTCAGGCATAACCGGCAGTGAAGTCATGGCGACGGAATAAGGGAAAGATAGCAACAAGAAACATTGATCGATCAATCGATCCAAGATCAGCTAAAAGTCTAATACGTTGTTTAAAAAATGCAGCCAATTTGGGCAAATCGTATTTTATCGTCAAAAGCTGACTCAAATTCAAATAAATCGGATTAGCCTTTGGGTACGATAGTCAACTCAATAAAAAACGAGACTGATCGACTCTGTTCTATTTTCTCAAAAACCGCGTTTCGACTCCGCTCAACGCTCATTGAGTCGATCTTGAGAGATGTCTTAACTAAATCAGTTTT
>RDYZ01000066.1 GCA_004293855.1 Oscillatoriales cyanobacterium
CAGCATCAAACCCTTGTCAAACCCGTGTCAAACTCTTTTCGGGCAAGCTAGGGAATGCCGGTCTCAACTCATCTCAACTCCATTGATGACGACCCCTAGCCCTACCACCAACGTAGTTCGAGATAGCTACGATCGGCGAGGGCGCGTTCCTCGTCCGAGATCCATTCCACCGCTTTATAGGTTCCAAACACGTGATCCCACCAATCCACGGCTAAACCAAAGTTGTGATACCACATCTGATATTTGTGGTGCACGTAATGCACCGGCATTTTCATCCAAAATACTTTGGCTGGATTTTCGTGTTGCAGTTGGTGAGCATAGGCCGAAAACGCAGCATAGATCAGCGCACCGGTCAGCCAGCCCAGACCAAAGGGCAGGGAAAACAGCAGCGGCACTACCATCGCAATGCCTGCACCTTTAACGTAATCGATGAACTCTAGAACAACGCCTTGACCTTCGTTGCGGCGATGGTGGTCTCGGTGGCGTTCACCGGCACGGGGTGAAGCGTGCATGAGACGGTGTACCCAATATTCAACCAGACTTGAAAAGACAAACGCCGCGATCGCGGCAGCCACGGAAATCCACACGATTTCTAATTCTCCAGGGTCAGACTAGCGCGATCGCGTCGGATTGATGTTGCTCGGAGCGTCCGTACGTCGCGTTCATTCAGATTCATTCAGAACCTTAACAATTCATTACTCCGATCGCAATCTGTTACAGCCTCTAAAGCCTAATCCTCGTTTATTGCCGTCCCCAGGCTCGGATCACCAGCTTAACGTATCGGTTTATCTCTTAGCACTACGACACCGTGTTTCAGCCCTAGAGTGGAGGTATGACGCACAGTCCACTGCGGTAACGTTGTTCGGTGAGGGATAGTGATGAATTTACGTCAGACGTTTTATTTTGGGTTTGGCATACCGCTTGTCGCCTTGGTGTTGGTCGGGACCTATGCACTGTACTCGTTCCGGCGGATTGATCGACAGGTGCAGACGATTTATGACGATCGCATTGTGCCCCTGATGCAGCTCAAGGCCGTTTCTGATGGGTATGCCATTACGGCGATCGATGTGGCGAATAAGTTGGAAATGGGGGTGATGACGCCGAACACGGCCCAGCAAGAACTGGATGCAACCCGTGCCAGTATTCAGGAGCATTGGCAACGTTATAAATCGACCTACCTCACCGCCGAGGAAGCCACGCGGGTTGTTACGATCGAAGCCCAATTTAAATCGGCAGACATGGCGATCGCGGCACTGGCGGAGGCGATCCGCCGTAATGAAACCAACTGGTCGCCGTTGCGTAGCACCCTGTATCAGTCCATTGATCCCCTATCGTCAAGTCTGACTGACCTCATGGAGCTTCAGCTCGATGTCGCTACGATGGAACGTCAGAAGGCCAAAACGATCTACCAGCAAACCTGGTGGGTGTTTGTGCCGCTGCTGGGGGTGGCGGTGGGGTTGGGCTCACCGATCGGCTTTTGGATTGTGCGTCAAAAGTTGACGGTGACCTTGCAAGAGGCGATCGAGAGCATTGAACGTGCGACCTCAGAAATTGCGACGGTGGCTAGCGAACAGGAGCGGATCGTGGCTCAACAGGCCAGCGCCATTCAGCAAACGGCGACCTCGACCGATGAGTTAAGCAGCACGGCTCGCCAGTCGGTACAGCAGGCGAATGAAACCCAAAGCAATGCCAAACAGGCGTTAAGTTTAACCAGTGAGGGCAGTCATTCCGTGGCTGTGATTCGGTCCGAGATCGAGACGCTGCAACATAGCGTGCAGTTGATCGCAGAAAATGTCACGCTGCTGCAACAGCGAGCGAACGAAATTGGTAGTATTTCGACCCTGGTGAGTGACCTTGCGACGCAAACCAATATGCTGGCCTTGAATGCTGCGGTGGAGGCCGTACGCGCGGGGCAATTTGGGAAAGGGTTCGGAGTGGTTGCAGCGGAAATCCGAACGTTGGCCGATCGAAGCCGTGGCTCGGCGGTTCGCATTCATGAGCTCGTCGCAGAAATCGAGCGATCGATTGCGAGCACGGCTCAAGCCACGATTAGCAGTACACAACTGGCAACCTCAAACGCCCAACAGGCAGCGGATACAACCACCGTGCTGTGCGGTGTGGTCTCCGCGATCGACTTGGTGAACCTTGGCAATCAGCAAAATTTGCTCATGACGCAACAGCAAGAGCAAGCGATCGATCAAGTGGCTATGGCGATGCAAGATTTTAGCCATACGGCTCACGAAACCTCGATCGGCATCTCTCAGCTACGCCAAGGCGCGGAGGGGCTCACAGGGGCGATCGCACACCTGAAGAGCTTACTTTAACCGTGTTTTGGCGTGATTGAAGCCGGTGATCTAACGTCGTTTCCACCACAGGATCGCACTAGCACCAAAACCGATCGCCGGGAATGTGGCCAAGGCTGTCCACGCCAGAAACCGGGCGACAGGGGGCGTTAACGTGAGCGATCGTTCCGTAGACTCCTTCGCCCGGATCGAAAGCTGCGTTTCATCTACTGCCGCAAGCCAGCCGATCGTGTTTAAAAATAAATCCCCATTGAGCTGATTATCAAAAAAGCTATCCGTCAAAAAGTCGGAATCACCAAACACAACCAAACGGGCCTCGGGTTTGGACGCTTCGGAGTTTGGCTCTGTGGTCGTTGTGTCGGTTTTGTCAGTGTCGGTTTTGTCAGTGTCGGTTTTGTCAGTGTCGGGTTGGCTGTCGGTGGGTGCGGTCTCGGTCGTCCCCTCGGCTTCTGTGGCCGGATCTGTGGCCGAATCGGCGGGCTTCTCCTCCGCTGCGATCGGTTCTGCGGGATTAAGCGGCTCGGTCGTCTCCGTTTCAGTTGCCTCGGTTTCCGTCGCCCGATCGTTGGTCGGGTTTGCAGGACTCGCGGCCTCCGCTGACGTAACGGGTTTGGACAGTGCCACCGCCAAGATTAACGGCCCCGGCTGATCCTCCGGCGCATCCAGTGTCCAATCCGGCCCTTGATCAAGGTTCATTTCCTCCCAACTGGCATCACTGGTGAAGACAAGAGGCTGCGCCGTAACGGTTTCAGCTTCGATTAAGCGCAGCGGCTTGACCACCGGAAACAGCGAAAAATCCTGACCAAAATCCTTGGTAATGGGGTGCTGACCATAATCGATCGCCAGTGGAGCCGCTGGCCCCAGCCCCTGCACCCAACGTTCCGGGTCGATCGCAATCCCCGTCCCCAATTGCACCCCCCACGATGCCGCAAATTCATCGAGCTTCGGCTCCGTATTCGGATCAACCGTCAGCAAAACCCGTCCGCCCGCTGCTAAGTAGTCCGAAATCGCGGTGATTTCCGTCTTAAACAGGGCTGTCGCGGGACTAATAATCGCCAAAACCGCTGCATCCTGGGGAATGGCGGCCCCATTGGCGGACCCGCTCAAGGTCAGTGGCTCCACCTCGAAGTTTTTCGCCTCCAGGGCTTTCATGGCTCGTGCCATACCATCCTTCTGGCCGTCACTCACCGATCGCTCGCCATGCCCCTGGAGAAAGTAAATCTTGCTGGCGGCTCCGGCTCCCAATTGGGCGATCCGGTTCGATAGTTGCGTTTCAGACAGTCCATCAAGGCCGATCGTCTGGACAAACTGGCGACTATCCTTCGCTTCCAGGAAAACTTCACCATCCGCCGTCACGCCAAACTCCTGCACCATGCCCGGTTTGGCTTGGGGATCAATGTACTCGTAACTAATTTGGCCGTCACTGGCTCGCCGATAGTTATCCAGGAGGGCTTGGTCGGCGGGGTTAACCTGGTAGCTAAAAATCCAGATTTTGACAGGAGTTTCGAGATTCGCCGCGATCGCGATCGACTCAGGCGCGAGGGTAAACTGCTTAGTTTCGGTGAGATCGAGACGATGGCTGTAGCGTGCGCCTAGGACATTAATGGCCGCCAGGATACCAATCACCGCCACGGTCGAGATGATCGCATTCGTGCCGATTTCAGTCGATCGGCGTGACCAAAACCCACGTGCAACGCGATCCTGTCCCGCCGCCCACATCGAGACCGACGTCGTCCCAAAGATCAGCATCAGTGTCGGGGTTGGAACCCATTCCCCGGTCAATAAACCGGCGGTTCCCCCGGCGACGAGGAGAAAGAGGCCGATCCACAGTAGGAAGATCCAATATTGCTTAAGGTGTGTCAGCCGTTTTTTCATATCGAGGTTGGGAGTTAATCGACGAGATTAAAGGGGAAATCAATCACGAAACCAAGCCGAATCAAGAAGATTGTAGAATCCTGTCGGTCTGTCCAAGACTTGTCAAGCGAAACAACCATAAACAACACGATGAGACTTGCACTACAGCTAGAGCGGATTCAATCTGTCGCGTCTGACGATCGGATACCGGTCAGCGCAGAATGAGCCTAGGATTGAATGACATTTCATCACCAGTATTTCATCCCCGTTCAAATGGTCTCTTGAAATTCTAAAACAGTAGAGTTTGGTCTAGATTTCTTCTGTTTTTAATCTTGATGAGTCGATAGTGGCATTACTTGAAACTGTTCTGATTAAGTATGAGTTAAATATCAGCCATGAGAGTCAATCAGACCGATCAGATTAACTGGAATACATCCGACTTCACCACACGTCATCGAGATTTACGAGGGATGACAGAAATTCGCAGACATTGCCCAGAATAGACAGAACTGGATTGACTTAATTGTGAGTTTACGATCGTTGATAGCGCAGAGCTTCGATCGATTGTGCCGTGAGAAAAATGCCGAGAAAGATATAGCTGAGAAAGAGAATAATTCCACCCGTATCCAGGACGCCTTGGGTGAGTTGGTTGTAGTGTTCGAGGAGTGAAAGATGGGCGATCGCCTCACCGATCGGGCCTTGGATCGTTTGACCGATCGCCGATGTCACCCAGAGAAATAGCACCAGGGCAAAGGTTAAAACAGCAGCTAAGATCGTGCTATCGGTTAGCGACGAAACAAACATTCCGAGGGATAACACACTGGCTGCAAGCAAAATTAAGGCCAGGTGTCCCATGAGCGGCAAGGTCGCGGGCATGGGTGGTTCGGAGCCGGTAAAGGCGATCGCTTCGTAGAGCAGGAGCGGTGCGATCGTGACGGTGTAAAACGTCACGACTCCGAGTAATTTTCCCGTTGCTACAGCCCAGTTCGTAATTGGAGATGTGGCCAATAATTCGAGAGTGCCAAGTTTACGTTCTTCGGCATAGAGTCCCATTGATAGCATGGGCAAAATAAACAAGGACAACGATGAAATTGTCCCCAGAAAAAATTGTAAAAATTGGTAGGGAACATCCAGCGGTGGGTCCGTAATGCCAAGCTGGGCACGGTTGGCCGCTTGAGCAAGAATCCCGGTTCCACTGAGCAAAATGGTTGTAAAAAAGAAACCGGCGATCAACCAAAACAGTCCGGCGATCGCCATTGCGAGGGGAGAGACAAAGTAGCCGGATAATTCTTTGCGATAGATGGCGATGATACTGGCGAAAATCGTGGCCATAGGGAGAGGGAAAGAAGGGAAAGCGGATGAGA
>RDYZ01000206.1 GCA_004293855.1 Oscillatoriales cyanobacterium
CTGGTTCCAGTGCTGATCGTCGATGCGGACGATTACGACCTGTTTGGCCGGGTTGCCACCGCAGCGGATTTGAAGGCGTACGCGATCGCCGCGACCTAGGGGTTGATGAGTCCTGCGACCTAGAATCAGGGTCACTCATGGGGCCGGTTTGGCTTGACAGGTGGGTGCGGTTCAGCGGATCATCGGTGACTGGTTTGGAGCTGAAACCAAGCGTGATCAACTTGATTAAGCTTCGTTTCAGCTCTCCGCTTTTGGCGCAAACCTATGCTAACTTTTCGCCAAGAGACCACCGCAAAACATCATCCCTTTGGAGATAGAACTTTTCGCCAAGAGACCACCGCAAAACATCATCCCTTTGGAGATAGAACCGTTGAGCCTACAACGACAAGCGAACCTCAATCTGTCACGTGAGGAAATGGGCGACTACGTTGCCGACCTCCAACTCCACATGACCCTTCAGGCACGAAAATTAGTTCCGAATCTCAATATCACGGGTGATACCCGCACCCAACTTTTGCAGGATGCCCAAGCGGAAGCCGAGAAGTATGTTTCACGTCAGTCAAGCTTGTAAGGCTTAGACCCCAAAGCGTTCAGGGGTTGCCTAGGGCGGATTTTCCACTGTGGTTCCCCTCGGTTGCAGTCCTGCGTGGTCGGTGAGACCGGGAATGGCTACAGCACAGCTAACCCAAAGGCATAACCCTGATCGCGTCCCTCGTCGGGTATCCCGATCGCAACGATCGATCCCGTACTTAATCGCATCACATCACGCAAATCGTCCTGGACACTCAGGCCGCCCACGGTCCGAAACCGACGGCTGCGGATCACCGTCAGATCATGCTGATTGGATACCTCCAAAATAGCGAGATCTGGCCGATCGGTCACCGATAGCAACACCTTCGCCTCAAGGCCGATCGCCCCCAGAGCCGCTTCAATAGACTCAGGGAAAAATCGCCATTATCAACCGACAGGCAAACCGCCAAAACCAAGAGTGCGGCAATATCGGTAAAAATAGTTGCCCCTACGGTTGCGGCGACCGCCTCATTGTGGGAAACACCGAGCCGGGTGATGATCGGGTATCGGATGACTTAAAGACGGAACCAGCGATCGTCGTCGTTTGGGCATCCAGTCGCCAAACCCGTTCATTATCCGGCAATGCTCAGGAAAATTAACACATTCACTGAGCAATATTCATAAAGTATTGGCAGACAGGACTGACGCCAAACATCGCAATTTGCAGAGGCATCATGGCCATGCATCCATCGGGTCGTGACATTTTATCGTCAGTTCAATCAAAAACGAGACCTATTGACTCTGTTCTATTGGCTCAACAACAAAACCAAGACAGACGGCTCCGTAAAGCCCTGCTTCCGCCCCAACTCCAGTGGCAACCCCGAAGGCCAAAGTCATGGGGAGCGAGACGATCGCAGCGGTGACACCGCCAAAAATATCACCCCGCAAATTGTGGGTATTGATGCGATTAAAAATGCCGGAGACTTCGATCACAATCCCTGACTATTATTGAATCAAAACGATAACAAACGCAAAAGTGATAGCCATATGGCTATGAAAGGGCTAACATTTAGTTCATGGACTGAAAGGTCTTTTGACTCAGTCCAAGCACAACCAAAATCCACAATGATCGACAAACCTTGCGGTCTTACGATGGGGGTCTTTTTTAAACGATTGAGTGAA
This sequence comes from Oscillatoriales cyanobacterium, assembly GCA_004293855.1. GTDB lineage: Bacteria > Cyanobacteriota > Cyanobacteriia > Cyanobacteriales > Geitlerinemataceae > RDYZ01. The sequence goes on from RDYZ01000206.1 coordinate 1,693, forward strand.
TAAAACCACTTAAATGCTTATGGTGTAAGACTTTTGGCTGTTTTTGAGAAACGTTTGTCCCAGAATAAGAACCTTTTTGTTAAAAGTGACTGTTAAAAAAAACTAAACAATCACAGCCCACGCATCGGTTACGGTCAGAGATAAGCATCCACACTTGGGCCAGCAGCGTCCCGATTTGAGACATTGCAACAGGTTTAGACGGTTTTACAATCAAACCAGGAGGTTGGAGACGTGCGTCCAACGCTACATCAGTTAGAAGTGTTTTGTGAAGTGGCCCGCCGGGGAAGTTTCACCCGTGCGGCGGAACATTTGTCGATTTCACAACCGACCGTGTCCGGCCAAATTAAACAGTTGGCTCAAACGGTGGGTTTGCCGTTGTTTGAGCAAATTGGTCGCAGGCTATTTTTGACAGAAGCGGGTGAAGCCTTGCTGGCCTCGAGCCGGGAGATGTTTGATAGTCTCGATCGCTTTCAAATGATGATTGATGACTTTCAGGGCAAAAAACGCGGCAAGCTTCAGATTGCGGTGGTCACCACAGCTCAGTACATTGTGCCGCGCTTGCTCGGCGAATTTTGCCAGATGTACCCGGATGTGGATGTGTCGCTGAATGTGACGAACCATGCCTGTCTGATTGAGCGTATGGAAGATAATCGCGATGATCTCTACATCATTAGTCATCCGCCGTCTCATATTGATCTAGAGTTGGAGCCGTTTATTGATAATTCCCTCGTGGTTGTGACGTCCCGATCGCACCCGCTAGCTCAACGGTCTAGTGAGGCCAAGTTACCGATTCGGAAGCTGTCTGAGGCGGAGTTTGTGATGCGTGAGGCGGGTTCGGGGACGCGACGGGCGATCGAGCGGCATTTTGTGAAACACGGGATTACGAATGTGTGTGTCCGCTTGGAGTTGAGTAGTAATGAGGCGATCGCCCAGGCGGTGGCGGGAGGGCTGGGGGTGGCAATTTTATCGCGTCACTGTTTGGAGTCGGTCACGATGCATCCTGATTTAGTTCAGCTTGATGTGACCCATTTTCCGATTCCGGGACAGTGGTACGTGGCTCACTTGCACGGTAAACAGCTTTCGATCGTGGCGAAGTCGTTTCGCGATCAGTTGCTTTCGATGCGGCTCGTTCCGGCCTAGTGTGGCCTGAGTTCTGGTCTGGCTCGCTGTGGACGATCGCCGAGTGATGCGTGGTAGGGAACGGTGACCAACTATTTATTGTCCTATCGATCGTATGCACGTTCGTTTCGGCGTCCCCTGATCACGGCTCACGGGGTTTGGTCGTTGCGTGAGGGGATCATTATTGAGTTGCGACCTGACGTGCGACCTGACGTGCGATCGTCGTTGATTTCCCGTCGTGCTACGGATGGCACGGATTACCCAGAGTACACGGATCGTAGAAAACAGCAGGATGATGATCCTGATCCAACCCCGAAAAACTGGTCCGATCCCCAGCTAGGCATTGGCTATGGCGAGATCGCTCCGCTACCGTGGTTTGGCAGTGAAACCCAGACGGAGGCGTTAGAGTTTTGCCGATCGTTGTCGGGTGCGATCGATGATGCAGCAATCGATCAGATTCCAGAGGATTTGCCCGCCTGCCAGTTTGCCTTTGAGTCCGCTCGCGCTGCCTTACGCACGATGCGATCGCCGCATACGTCATCCCTACAATCACGGCAACCGCTACCGATTTGCCAACTCTTACCCGCCGGTCCAGCTAGCCTGACCGCGATCGACGCCCTGACGCAAAGCTCGACACACCCGACCGCTCCCCCGTACCGTCACACCTATAAATGGAAGATCGGCACGATCGCCATTGATCAGGAACTGGAGATCGTTCAAGCCCTCCGAGATCGCTTACCCCCTGGGTCAAATCTACGCCTTGATGCCAATGGGGGCCTCCGTCTTCGTCAAGCCCACCGTTGGCTAGAACTGTGCGATCGTCTGAATCAGCCATCCACCGCCAATCCGCCCAGGATTGAATTCATCGAGCAACCTTTACCTCCCACTCAATGGCGCGATCTGGTGCAACTTAGCGAGACCTTTGCCACCCCGATCGCCCTTGACGAGTCGATCGCAACCCTTCCTCAACTGTACGCCGCCCACGCGCAGGGCTGGCGCGGTCTCTACGTCATCAAACCCGCCATTATCGGCTCTCCACAAAAATTGCGATCGTTCTGTCGCACCCATTCGATCGATACGGTCTTTTCGTCCGTATTTGAAACGGCGATCGGACGTGATGCAGGGTTACGGCTCGCGCAGGAGTTACAAACCTGCGATCGAGCCGTGGGCTATGGGCTAGACGATTGGCTGATGCCCTCCGAGGATGACCCCTAACCAATCGCCCAGTTCCAGCGTTCGACCAGACATCCACCAGTTTGAAACTGTCGGACGCTTTGCCCTCTCCGGTGCTTTAACCCGCTTAGCGAGTGGCGACCGGTGTCGGATACGGTGTGGTGAGTCGATCGAGCTGCTTCACCAGCAAGCTCAGGAACAGGCCCACATCCGTCACGACGCCGGTAGACTCGACCGAGCCGCGATCGCTCAGTTTCGTCACCACCGCTGGGTTAATGTCCACACAAACCATCTTCACGCCCGACGGGGTCATGTTCCCGACACCGATCGAGTGCAACATCGTCGAGAGCATCAAGATCGAATCCGCTCCCTCCAAGAGTTTCGAGTAGGCGGTTTGCGCTTCAATCAGATCCATCATCGTGTCTGGCAGCGGGCCATCATCACGAATCGAACCGGCTAGGACAAACGGCACACCATTTTTGACGCACTCGTACATGACCCCGCTGGTAATGATTCCAGCTTCCACCGCATTTGCAATACTGCCGTGGCGACGGATCAAGTTGATTGCGTTCAAGTGGTGACGGTGACCACCGCGTACGGCGACACCACGTTTCATGTCTACGCCCAAGGATGTGCCGAGCATCGACTGTTCAATATCGTGTACCGCGATCGCATTGCCGCCGAGCAGACCTTGAATGTAGCCGTTGCGAATCAGCCAGGATAGATGCTCCGCACCGCCCGTGTGGATCACCACCGGTCCAGCGGTCACGACGGTTTTACCGCCACGATCGCGGATTTGGCGCAATTCCCACGCCACTTGATCCACCACCAGTTCCACCCGGCGCTCACTCGAAACTCCCGAGGACATGAAACTGAATTCGCTGGAGCGGGTTTCGCGCGACTCGGGTTTACGAACCGTACGGATACCACTGATCCCAGTGACAACCTTTTCACCCAATTCAAGATCCCGCAGCAGTTTGCAGCGAGCCACAACCCCGTCCGAGGTTTCCGACACCGCGATCGCGCCATCCATGCGTTGACCCTGGACGCGCACCCAATCGCCATGCACCCGAATTTCCGTCGGGTAAATCGTCGTCACGTAGAAATCATCGGGTGACACACCGGCCATTTCGACCGGTGTGAGTGTGGCGTCTTTCTCATCCTGCGGACGCGCTTCCGCCCCGAGATCAATCAGTTGCGCGACGATTTCTTCCAAAATGCCTTGGAACGCCGCCGACACACGGATTTCAGCGGTCGAAATACTTTGACGCTGTTTACCAAGGTCAAAACGCAGCACCTGGAAGCTACCGCCTCCCTCTTGAATCAAATCAAGCGCACGATCGATCAAACCGGTATCGAGCAGGTGACCACGCATCGTCACCGTTTGGCTCACGACCGAATCGTTTGCCGACACTTGCGGATCGATCGGTTCCGTTGTCCGCAGGGTTAGGCATTTGGCCGCGCCGCCTGCCTTGAGAAACTCCGTCAGCGGTGTTTCGAGGACGGTGAAACCAGCGGCTTCCAGCTTCGCCTTGAGGCTGTTGCTCGCCTTGTTCATCACCACAATATTGCCAACATTCACGGTATTGCAGGCGAAGTTGACCGCATCGGGCTCCTCGACGACAATCCGTTTTTCTTCCGGCACGCGCATTTCAATAATGCGGTTCGAGTAAAAATCAAAGGCGGGTGGATAGTACATCAAATACCCGCCCTGTAACGGACAGAAGCAGGTATCGAGATGATAGAACCGATCATCCACAAGCTGGAGGGATAACACTTCGATATCCAACCACTTGGCGAGATAAGGATGGGCATCGAGTTCGGAACGGAAACCATAGCCCGCCCACAGCCAGCGACCTTCCCGATCGAGCAGTGCATCACCAGCACCTTCAAACGGCAGATCCTTGGGCAGCTCAAAAACTTGGAAACCGTTTTCCTCAAACCAGGCTTTGAAATAGGGTTCCTCACCTTGACGCTCAGGGTGGTAGAAGCGACTCACAACGGCTTTATCACCCAGGACAAGACCCGCATTAGCTGTAAAAACCATATCCGGCCAGCCTTTTTGGGGTGGAACCAGTTCCACCGTGGCATGTTGCTTCAAGATTTGGTGCAGCCCACCCCATTGCTCGACAGCGCGTTCCTGCGAAGATTTATGGATGTTGCCTTCCATCCACGGGTTGATTACATAATCAACGTCGTAGTGGTCGGGGGCGCACATAAGAATGCGAATCGGCTCGGTCATGACAAAGAATGCGGGGGTGTAAGGCTTGACGGAAATTTATCGACTCAAAAACAGACGATCGGTTGGGTCTACCTTGGGACAACTGAAGGCGATCGCGGCAAAAATTTGCCCAACCTGACGATCGCAGACAGCTCTCGATCCTAATACGAGTCCCGAACCTGAACCGACTCTTTTGTCTGGAGATCTTAACTTTCTAGGGGCATACTTTCGCCCGAAGTCGAACCGAGATAGCGTGTTTTGCTGCACGCCACGATGGAGTGATCGATCCGAAAGTTCGAGCAAGAGGTGTGCAGACGGGTTCGGATAGGCCGAAAATATCCGGTTACTCTCCGTTACATTGTGAACTCAGGAAACGTAGATTTACGATAAAAACTTGATATCGTGAATCTAACGTCCGTATTTCTAACTAAGTTTCTCCAGATAGGCAGAAGAGTATCATCATGCTGAAAGTTGTTGTCGGCCATAGCAATGACCCCGATTCAGGCGAAGCGATCACGGATGTTTTAGCCCAGTGTCAGGATCAGTTGGCGGGAGATTTGCCTCAAGCGGGTATTCTGCTGGCCGCCGTAGACTTTGAGTATGATTTGGTTTTGGAGGCGATCGAACGAACCTATCCCGGCCTCGAACTGATTGGTGGCACGACCGATGGTGAAATTTCCTCGGTCATGGGCTTTGAGCAGGATTCCATCTCATTAATGCTGTTTTGTTCCGATACGGTCCACATTCGCGCGGGGATCGGCAAACAGGTGTCGCACAATGAAACCGCCGCCGCCAACACGGCGATCGCGATGGCACTCGGCGATCGTCAGCTCGATGAGATTCAATTTGCGATCACCCTGCCGGAAAGTCTGACCGCCAGTGCTGTTGTCGTTTTGCAAGCCCTAGAACAGGCTCTACAAGGTCGTGTGCCTGTGTTTGGCGGCTTAACGGCGGACCAATGGCGGTTTAAACAAACCCATCAGTTTTATAAAACCGAAGTCTGTACCGATTCGCTGCCGGTTCTACTCTTTTCCGGTGCGATCGCCTTTGGTTATGGTGTCGCGAGTGGTTGGCAGCCCATTGGGAAGACGGGTACTGTGACCAAAGTTACGAACAATATTGTGTATGAAATCGACAATCGCCCCGCGATCGAGTTCTATCAAACCTACCTCGGCAATCGTCCCCCGTCTTTAGAATATCCCCTGGCCGTTTATGAAGCGGGCAATACGTCCTTTTATCTACGAGCGACCAGCGGTAGCGATCGCCCCGAAGACGGCTACATTACGTTCTTTGGCGATTTGCCGGAAGGGGCGATCGTGCAATTGACCGAAGCCAACCGCAACGAAATCCTCTCGGCCTCTGAGCTATCGATTAAACAAGCGATTGAGCGTTTTCCCTCAACCTCAACCCCTCAAGGGGCGCTATATTTTTCCTGCTGTGCTCGCCGTCAGATTCTCGGTAGCCATACCAAAGAAGAGTACAGCGTCGCTCAGGCGTGTCAGGAGCAGCCCCTACCGGAGATGGGTTTTTATACCAATGGCGAAATTTCGCCCCTATTTGAGACGCAGGAACGTGTTTGTTTTCATAATGAAACCTTTGTCACGTTACTGTTTGGTGAAGCTGTGTGAATTGGATCGGACAGAAATCATCACTATCTGCGAAGTTTGTGTCAGCATACGGAGCGGTTAAGACATCCACACGGTTTCAAGTTTTAGGCATCTACGGTGTGTACACGGTAGGTTCCAGGCATGGAGCCGAGATGTGGTTTCACGAATAACGTTCAATGCTTGATCCTCAGTATTCCTTCTAATCCTTGGCATATAGGGCCGCAGAGTGTAGAGAACCATGATGAATGACAATGTGTCTGTCAAAGCGACTGTCACTCAAACATCGATCGAGGAATTAGAGGCACGACTCAAAACACTAGAACGAGAAAATCGTATTCTTCAGAAACAACTTCAGCGCTCCTACGCCGATCGTGAGCAACTCGAAGCCGCGACCGATCGTAAGGAGACCCTGTTGCGTAATGCCTTGGATGAATTACAGGCGTCCCAGGCATCTCTTGAAGAACGTCAAGCTGCCCTGAACAAACTACAACACGCCCAAGCGCAGCTTGTTCAAACCGAAAAAATGTCAAGCCTGGGGCAATTGGTTGCCGGACTCGCTCACGAAATTAATAACCCCATTAATTTCATCTACGGCAACCTCAAACATTTACAGGATTACGCTGAAGATCTCCTAGAAACGCTCAAAGTCTACCGTCAACACGCCCCAGAAATTGATCAACAACTCTTACCGATCGAACCGGACGAACTCGAATTTATCGCTCAGGATACGGTCCAAATTTTGCAATCGATGCAGATTGGAGCAACACGAATTTGTGATATTGTCTCGTCCCTACGCAACTTTTCACGTTTAGATGAGGCGAAAAGCAAGGAGGGAAATATTCATGACGGGATTGACAATAGCTTGATGATTTTGCGCTATCGCCTCGAACAAAACGATCGGCGACCGGCCATCCGTGTGATCAAAAACTATGAGGATCTGCCTCCGATCGAATGTTGTCACGGCCAGCTTAATCAAGTTTTTATGAACCTATTGATTAATGCGATCGATGCAATTGACCTGAATGGTTACGATCCCAAAGACTGCGATCCCAGTGAACAACCGCCCCAAATTGAAATCCAAACTAGGACGATCGATCAATCCGAAATCCAAATTTCAATCTCAGATAATGGTCCAGGTATTCCCGAGGAGTTAAAATCACGTCTATTCGATCCCTTTTTTACCACCAAACCCATCGGCCAAGGAACGGGGCTCGGTCTTGCCATTAGCCACGAAATTATCGTCCAGCAACACCAAGGCGCGATCGCGATCGACTCAGAGCTCGGACGCGGCACGACCTTCACGATTACACTACCGCGCTACCCCACGAGCTATCCCTCCTGCAATGTTTAAGAGTAGAGGGAGATCGAAGGATTCGGTGTAGTGCGAACAAGTTATCCATCGATCCCCAACACTGGGCGACGACGTTTGATGGATAACCAGCGATCGCTATTTTTAAACGGAGAGGGAGGGATTCGAACCCTCGTTAGGTTTCCCTAAACTGCATTTCGAGTGCAGCGCATTCAACCGCTCTGCCACCTCTCCAGGTGAACACGTGAATGACACTATATCACGTGCTTTGATGAACGTCCAAACAATTCTCGATGAAATAAATGGAGAATATTGTTGAGGTGATAATTGATGAGTCCTGCTGACGTGCAGCTCGCACAGCAGGATCTGCGTTTCGGGGTGATCTTGGAAAGGTGCAATCTAGATGCCGCTTCAGTGCCGCCTAGGTGCGAAGTGCACGGTTTAACGACGGTGTATCCCGATCGCTCTCGCGTGATTTTTTGCCACGCCATAGCACTCGAATCGGCGTTCCGACAAAGCCAAGTTGCTCACGGAACTGACGCTCGATGTAGCGACGATAGTTATCACCAAAACGTTTGGGATCGTTGACGAAGAGGGCGATCGTCGGTGGCTCAGCGCGAACCTGTGTACCGTAGTAAATTTTGCCTTGGCGACCTTGGCGGTTCGTCGGCGGCGACTTCCACATCACCGCATCTTCGATCACCTCGTTAATGACCGAAGTGGTCACCCGGCGTCGATGCTCGGAATAGGCTAGATCGACCGAATCGAGGATTTTCGGCACTCGCTGACCGGTGAGCGCACTCACATAAATACGCGGAGCCCAGCTCACGTAGTAAAACTTATCGTCGATTTTGCGGTTGTATTCGTTAATCGTGTACGTATCTTTTTCGATCGCATCCCACTTATTAATCACGATGACGCAGGCGCGGCCATCGTCAATAATGCGACCCATCAGCTTTTGATCCTGCTCGGTGATCCCGTCCACCGCGTCGATCGTCATTAACACCACATCCGCCCGCCGAATTGCCTTAAAGGCGCGGTTAATGCTGAAAAATTCTGTTCCGTAATCGATATGCTTTTTCTTACGAATGCCCGCTGTATCGACCAGGCGATAACGTTTCCCGTCCCGCTCGACTAGCATGTCGATCGTGTCGCGCGTGGTTCCCGAAATCGGGCTAACGATCGCCCGATTTTCACCCACAAACGCATTCAATAGGCTCGACTTACCGACATTCGGGCGACCGATAATCGCCACCTTAATTTCTTCAATATCCGGGAGTTCTGAGGTTTCTGGTAAATGCGTCAACATCACATCGAGCAAGTCACCGACACCGCTGCCGTGGATGCTCGACACTGGATACGGTTCCCCTAGGCCAAGGCTCCAAAATTCACCAGCCTGGGCGAGTCCCTGCTCGATCGACTCGCACTTATTCACCGCCACCAGAATTGGTACTGCCTGATGGCGTAACCATTCCGCCAGTTCTAGGTCGGCGGTCGTCGCACCCTGTTGACCATCCACCACAAAAATCGCAACGCTGGCCTCCTGCAAGGCTGTAAACGCTTGCTCACGGATATAGGGCAAAAATTCCGTGTCGTCATCAAAGACGATCCCGCCGGTATCGACCACCTGAAATTCCCGATCGCACCAAAATGCAGGCTTGTACGTGCGATCGCGCGTCACGCCCGGTTCATCGTGGACGATCGCATCCTTACCACCAACCAAACGGTTGACAAACGTAGATTTACCGACGTTCGGTCGGCCAATAATTGCAACAATCGGGAGAGCCATAAAAATTCAAGCCAGCACAAACGCCAGCAACAAGACGAGAGGGGAAGAGAAACAGCGTGAGAGATGAGCAGTCAGGATCGTAGGGATGAAGCGGACACGATCACCTGCCAAACTCAGCCGGAAATACGAACCATGAATCTAACGTCACAACGGCTACGGCATAGAGTCTTGGCTACAGCGTCAAGAACTCTAGGTTTAGCGTCAGGTCACCAGCCCTCAGCTCAGGCACGACCCGCAAACTATCAGGCCAGAACAATTGATCTATTGACTTTTCATCGGGATAAACTGATAGTCTCGATTAACTAGCAGCATAATAGATAGCCCATCCTACCCGATCTCTTGTCGATCGCCAACCTTTTAAGCGCACAAATGACAAGCGCCAGCAGCGGCGATCACCCGTCGATAGGAATATCCGCCAAAAAAATAGGGAAGCCATGCTTCCCCAAACCGATACACGGATCAAAATTAGCCATCACCAGCGAACCCCACTGGGCTCTGCGTAGCGAGACGTTTTGACGCGGCAATGCAACCTGTGGCTGACCGCCAACCTCTATTTACTACCTTGAACTTTCAGCAGCAGGAAGCCAGCACCAAGGCCGACCATGATCAACGTTGAGGACAAAATAGCGATGTTGAAAATTTCTGCGCCCATGGGTTTGCTCTGTTAATAAATAAATTGATCGGAAAAATCCATCCATCAGTATAGAGTGCGCTGGGTCGAATCTTAAGCTGGAGTGAGTTCATGCCAGGGGGAGATAGATTCCTCGGGCAGACTGATGGTTTCGTTCCTATTACTACTGCAATACCCATGTCTCGCCCCCGCCTTGCGATCGCGATCGGTGATCCCGCTGGAATTGGCCCAGAAGTGGTGCTCAAATCTCTGGTGCACCTTGCTCCCGATCCCGCTCAATTTATCCTCATTGGTCATCGATCTATCCTGGAGACTACGGCTGCACACCTAAAGGTTCAGCCGTTTGATTTTGATCTGAATGCTTGGACGTTAATCGAGCCGGATCTCAAATTGTCTGACGCTCAGACCGCTCTGAAGCCGGGACAGGAAAGCGCGATCGGTGGTGCTGCCAGCTTTGCCTATCTCAACCGCGCGATCGACCTCTGCCTCGATCGAACCTGTGGCGGGATCGTCACCGCGCCAATTTCCAAAACAGCCTGGAAAGCAGCGGGACATCACTACCCCGGTCAAACCGAATTGCTCGCCGAACGCGCCCAGGTTGATCGCTTTGGCATGATGTTCGTCGCCAAATCCCCCCATACCGGCTGGTCACTGCGAACCCTGTTGGCAACCACCCACATCCCTCTCGCCAGTGTTTCCACCGCCCTAAACTCCGAACTTTTGGACTGGAAACTCGACCTCGCGATTCAGACCCTACGCGATCAATTTGGCCTCGATCGGCCGCGCATCGCCATTTCTGGACTCAATCCCCACAGTGGCGAAAACGGTCAACTGGGTCGCGAAGAAGCCGACTGGATGAACACCTGGCTGGACAACGCCCGCACCCAGCATCCCCACGCTGACCTCATCGGCCTGGTTCCGCCTGATACCCTCTGGGTGAAGGCCGGTCAGGCATGGTACGGCGATCGCCCCGAAACCGCCGAGCCGAACCAGATCAATACACCAGACCTCTATCTCGCGCTCTACCACGATCAAGGCTTGATCCCGACAAAGCTGCTCGCCTTCGATCTCGCCGTCAACACAACGATCGGCCTACCCTTTATCCGCACTTCGCCGGATCACGGCACCGCCTTTGACATCGCCGGACGCGGTATCGCCGACCCGACCAGCACGATCGCCGCAATCAACCTGGCGATCGACTTAATTACCAATCATTCTGATCTATCCCGATACTCTAATGTAGCCCTGGAGAAGCCAGTGAACTAGCGTGAATATTTTTGATCCAAAAACTGTTTCACCAACGCTTTTGTTCCGTCCATAAAACGTTCAGGCGTAAACAAATGACGACGTTCTTCGAGGGATTTTAAGATCTCCTGCTGTCTTTGATGATCACGTAACACAGAGATGATCTGATCTTTTGCCCGAGTTTTATCGGCAATAATCAGTTCGGGATTATCTTGACCCACAATTTCCAGTTGTCCACCCCGCGATCGGACAAATGGAATCAAACCCATTTGCACAATTTCCGCGACCGAAATACCAAACGGCTCCTGTTTTAAATGGAAGCCATAGCGACAATGCCGCAAGACCTCAAGATATTCCTGATAGGGTAAATTCATGTGCAAGGTCACCCAATCAGAATGCTCGCGAGCCAGAGCTTCCACTTCTTGCACGTAGCTGTCCCCATAGGTTCCGCCACCACCACCCGTCAGATGAAGCTTGACATCAAATCCTTCCTGTCGAACTTCATACAGAATCTTGATGATGCGATCGGGCGTTTTGGGTTTAGTTATACGTCCACTACAAATGAAAGAAAATTCATCACGCAGCGACCAGGGGACGACTTCAATATCAGGATCATGAGGAACCGGAGGATACAAAACCTCCGTCACAAAACCATATTTGTTTTCAACAACACCAGCCGTATAAATCGAATTAGAAACAGATAAATTATGAAACGCTCGAGATTCTGAAAACTTTGATAACCAATAAAAATTTCGATTTAGCAATACATCATGCCAATGAATATATTGAATCCCAGGACATCCCATGTCCATCGCGTTATAGCCAGAAAAGCAAACATCAAACTGTTTCGCTAAGGTTTTAATCCAGCGAATAAAATAGTGATGTAAGAACGGCTTACAAAACGAAATATTAGTCCGTAAGTAGACAATCAGGCGAGCTAAAGCATTGGGAAATTGGGTCTGTATCGCCACTTGATCCGGCTTGACCTGGGTGGCATACATCCCATTCAAAACATCAAGGTCAATGGTGGTTGCCGTTAAAATTGTGACCTTGTAATCATCTTGTAACGCTTGAGCTGCCCACAGAGCCACCGCTTCCGCGCCACCCCCCGCAAAAAAAGGGAAAATGAGGGCAACACTAGGACGCTGAGAATTAGAAGTCATCAATTAAAAAGAGATTGATTAGAGCTTGCAGGCACATCCTGATTTAAGCCTGCAACCATTTGTAACGCGAAGGGATATCCTGCATCATTGTGGTATTTATCCGCCCACTCTCGAATGATGGTATCTAGCTCCGCTAGTGCTTCATCAATGCGATCGGGCATGATGTCCAGTTCTTCTAGTAAACGCTGAGTATGGGGCTTACGCTGTGCCCAATCCCGCATGATTCGGAAAAATCGAGCGGTGTCCTCGATCGTAATGCCTGTTCGTTCTTCATCATCCACCGGAGAATAGGAGGCTCGCACCAGCGCATAAATCGGCATCCCCCACGGTGAATCAATCCGTTGTACGGTTCCCGAATAAATCAGCCGCCGCTTAATATGTTCAGCTAAGGCTTCACTCAGCGGCATCCGGCTATCTTCCGGTAAATCTTCCTGAGAACGGCGGTGTAGAAACTCAATCAAATCCATAAACTGGAATGAATTGATCGCCTGAGCATCGGGAAGAGCTGCCGGGAGTTTATGTTCGAGCTGCCGCTTTTCGGCGGCACTCAGATTTGAACCCGCGATGCGTGGTTTGCTTGCATCCCAGGGAAATTGTTCTAGCCAAACATAGGGAAATTGGATGAGGTAGCGTGGCTCTTGCGAACCGAGCATTTTCAAGAGCTTACCTTCGGTTAACGCTTGACGCACCTCCTCCACGATCACCTTGACGCGACGGGGTTCAATATGATGTAGGTGGCCTGTCATGCGCAGGTTTTCTCCCTGCTCGATATACGTCGTATAGATTGTGCATTTCGCCGCCGTAGCAGCCGCATCCAGAAACGCACCATGGCGATGGCCACTTGTTCGCATCGCACAGAATGCAAGATAAAACAAGATTTGATCCATCGCACTGGGGCTTAACTGCTCGATTAAGTCAGCGTCCGTGCTCGTCATTCGCTCTAGTTCGGAGTGATTTCTCGGGGTCACAAGTTCAAGTCTGGTGTGTGTTACATTCTGGCGGACAAGCTCAAAACCAGCGACATCTGAACATTGCCCGCATTCATGGTACTTAACGGTTCTGGCTTGCGAATAGTATTGTGATGCACACCCTTAGCGTCTTCGGTTGCAGGCGAGTCGATAGTCTGTGGACTCGGTCTGTGCTGGGTTTAGCCGAACGTCGCTATTCTTTCCACGTATACTCATCATAGTCGAGAAAATCCGCAATCTTCCCACCGTGACTGATGCTAGCCCTACGATTCCAATTAACCTGAGCCCGAGTGCACTCCAGGAACTCCGGCGCATGACCCGTAGCCATCCCTCCCGATGTATCCAGCTACGCTTGGCGATCGGGGAATGTGCCCAATTTGTCTACCAACTGCAAGCGGTCGCGATCGACTCTCTCGAACCAAACCAGGCTTCGGTCCATTGGTCACGGATGCAGGTCGATGACCTACTGATTGCCATTGAAGATCGTCACGCTAATTATCTCCGGGGTCTGATGATTGACTACTCGGAAGACCTGATGGGTGGAAGTTTCCGCTTTGAAAATCCCAATGCAACGCGAACCTGTAGCTGTGGCAGTGCGTTTGATACCTAAGTTTTCCGGAAAGGTCTTGCACATGTCCTGAATAACGCTCCTGATTACACCTCAAAAGTTGGGCAAAGTGGAGATCCCATCTTGCTCTGCTACATGAGTTGTTGATGATACCCAAGCACAGTACCTTCTATTTCAGAATACCTGAGTTATTCTTCTGTTTTGAACGCTAGGGTACAGACCTAAACGCTTTAAATTCTGATATGTCGCAACCTTCCCGCCTTAAAGTGTCCGTCCTTGCACCAGACTTGGGTGGTGGCGGAATGACGCGCGTATATCTAGTCGCGCAGGCGTTACGGAAGATTGATTTAGAGGTGGAAGTTGTTGGCTGTCTCTACGGTGAAAAAATATATCCTTTACCACCCGAAAATTTAGCAGTTACGAGTGTTCCGGGTCGCAAAATCCCTGGATTTTTTAAATCGATCGGGCAGATGCTTCGTCATATTGATGGCGATCTTATTTATGCTATTAAGCCGCGCACAACAAGTTTAGGAATCGCTTTACTGAAACGACTTCAAGTCAAACATCCCGTCATGCTTGATATTGATGATTGGGAGATGAGTTGGTTTGGAGGAGATCGATGGCACTATCGGCCTAGCTTCAAGCAGCTTGCCCGTGATTGCTTGAAGGAAAACGGAGCCCTGCGAGATCCGAGCAATCCATTTTATCTAAAACAAATGGAATCGCTAATCCCTTGGGCTGATGCTGTCACCTCAAATACTCGTTTTTTGCAAAATCGCTTCGGAGGCTCATATCTTCCCAATGCGAAGGATACAGATCTGTTTAACCCCCTCCATTTCGATCCGGAGGTTAGTCGGGCGAAATATGGGCTAGCAGGGTATCAATGCATTATGTTTCCGGGAACGGCGCGGCCTCATAAGGGTTTGGAGGATGCACTACTAGCGATCGAGCAGTTGAATCGGAGTGATATTCGTCTTGTGATTGTGGGGGGGCGTAAACCGGATGATTACGAAGATCGATTAATCCAACGTTGGGGACGGTGGATTATTAAACTGCCACGTTTTTCGATCGAACAAATGCCCGAAGTTGTGGCAGCAGCTCATGCGGTGATTGTGCCGCAACGCAATGAGATCACAGCTCAAGCACAATTTCCCCTTAAGCTTGCAGATGGTATGGCCATGGGCAAACCCATTATTGCGACTCGAGTGGGTGATATCCCCGAAATTTTGGGCGATACCGGCTTCTTGGTCGAAGCCAAGAAGCCAGAGCAGATTCAAGCCGCACTTGCTCAAATCCTCGACGATCCCGTTGCCGCCCAACTTCGGGGAACCCGTGCCCGAGAGCGATGCGTGAAGCATTACAGCTTAGATGCACTAGCAGCAACACTGACACAGTCGATTCAATCGCTTCAACGTCAGGGCAAGCTCAAAGCCTGAGTCTGGAATTTATAGACAGACCTGTAGAACGGCATGGATCGGTATGCATCCGTTGCTACACCTAAAACCCCTAGACAGGGCAAACGCATACTCGTTTAGCTCAATCGTATGTCCATTGATCGTCGAGCGCATTGCTATGTGCCCCTACGACCATCAAGGATTTGAGTCAGGATTTTTCGATTTGAAATGGATAAAAAATGGTGAATTTGGAGGGGCGCATGGCCATGCGCCCACGATATCGTATCGCTTTTATCAATCAACCCATTCGTGTCGGGAGTATGCGTTTGCCCTGTATTGTCAAGCTGCAAAATTGACGAACCTCCCTAAAGTCGATACGATTAGAGACTGTTTCTTGAATAGTAGTCATCGCCTACATCGTGTCTTAACCCATGCCCACTATCCAGCAGCTCATCCGGAGCGAGCGTCAAAAAGCGCATAAGAAAACCAAGTCTCCCGCCCTTAAAAGCTGTCCCCAGCGTCGCGGTGTTTGTACTCGGGTTTACACCACAACTCCCAAAAAACCGAACTCGGCACTGCGGAAGGTGGCTCGTGTACGCTTGACTTCCGGATTTGAGGTTACCGCTTACATTCCCGGCATCGGACACAACCTGCAAGAGCACTCAGTGGTTATGCTGCGTGGTGGTCGTGTGAAAGATCTGCCGGGTGTGCGTTACCACATCGTCCGTGGCACCCTTGATACCTCGGGTGTGAAGGATCGCCGCCAGGGCCGATCGAAGTACGGTGCAAAACGTCCGAAGGAATAGTTTTGAGATGAAGCAGGGCTTGACGGCTCTGTGTTTATTTCTGTGCGGCGTTGACTTGTAGAAGCCTTGAATAAAGAGCAGAACCGTTGCCTCGTGCTCTTTGTTCATGCTGAAGGCATCGATCGGTAGGCAAGCTGCACGGGCGATCGCACCCACGTTAGGATTTGCACGAATCAAGGTGTTGATTGATTGCCCTTTAACCTAAATTTGAGTGATAACGTTGCTCCTCGTGTTTAACCCGGCTCGAGGACCCTTTCTGTTGTCCTACCCCTAACGACTTCACAATTATCGCGAAACCCGCGAATTTGGATTACTAACTATGTCTCGCCGTCAAAAAGCGCAAAAGCGCGTTATTCCCGCTGATCCCGTCTACGGAAGCCGTCTGGTTACGATGATGACTCGCCGCATTATGTACAGCGGTAAAAAGTCTCTCGCCGCCTCGATCGTCTACGGTGCCATGGCCGCTATCAAAGAGCGTACGGGTGAAGAACCGCTCGAGCAGTTTGAAACTGCCATTCGTAATGCAACGCCTTTGGTTGAGGTGAAAGCACGTCGTGTGGGTGGTGCGACCTACCAAGTGCCGATGGAAGTGCGTTCGGAGCGTGGTACGGCTCTGGCGTTGCGCTGGCTGATTGCCGCATCGCGTCAGCGATCGGGACGGACTATGGCGATGAAGCTGGCCAATGAGCTGATGGATGCTGCCAACGAAACGGGTAATGCAATTCGTAAGCGCGAAGAAACCCACCGCATGGCCGAAGCAAACAAAGCGTTTGCTCACTACCGTTACTAAACGTTAGGCAGTCCCTACGTTTTAAGCAGGCGAGAGCTGAGACTCAAATCAGGTCTCGTTTGTGGTTTTGTTCTTCGATCGCGATCGCACCACACCCAAGGAGCTAGCCGTGCCTAGAACGGTTTCACTGGATCACGTCCGCAATATTGGCATTGCGGCCCATATCGACGCAGGCAAAACAACCACGACCGAGCGTATTCTGTTCTACTCCGGCATCGTCCACAAGATTGGCGAAGTCCATGAAGGCACGGCCGTGACGGACTGGATGGAGCAAGAGCGTGAACGCGGAATCACCATCACAGCAGCGGCCATTACAACGCATTGGCGTGACTGTTTGGTGAACATCATTGACACCCCTGGACACGTTGACTTCACGATCGAAGTTGAACGATCCATGCGAGTTCTCGACGGTGTGATTGCCGTGTTTTGCTCCGTGGGTGGTGTGCAGCCTCAATCGGAAACGGTCTGGCGTCAAGCAGATCGTTACAATGTGCCGCGCATTGCGTTCGTGAACAAGATGGACCGTACCGGTGCGGACTTCTTCAAGGTTTACGAGCAGATCTGCGATCGCCTTGGAGCACCAGCCTTACCGATTCAAATCCCGATCGGCTCCGAAGGTAGCTTTCGTGGCATCGTTGACCTCATCCGTATGACGGCGTACGTCTACAACAACGATCTGGGTACAGACATCGAAGAGATCGCGATCCCCGACGATTTAGCCGACACTGCGGCGGAGTACCGTGAGAAGCTGATCGAAATGGTCTCAGAGACCAACGATGAGCTTTTAGAAAAGTACTTCAGTGGTGAAGAACTGACCGAAGCTGAGATTATTCGCCAAATCCGAACCGGAACGATCGCCGGGACTCTGGTTCCACTGTTGTGTGGTTCCGCCTTCAAAAACAAGGGAGTACAGCTTCTACTCGATGCGGTCGTGGATTACCTACCCGCACCGATCGAAGTACCTCCGATTCAGGGCGAGCTCCCCGATGGTAATTTCGCCACACGGATGTGCGCTGATGATGAACCGTTATCGGCCTTGGCCTTCAAGATCATGTCCGATCCCTACGGTCGTCTCACCTTCATCCGTGTCTATTCGGGCGTCCTAGAGAAAGGTAGCTACATTTACAACGCCACCAAGGACAAAAAAGAACGTATCTCTCGCCTGATCGTCATGAAAGCCGACGATCGGATTGAAGTCGATGAACTCCGAGCCGGAGACCTAGGCGCCGTCCTCGGATTTCGAGACACCCTCACCGGTGACACCATCTGCACCGAGGATGCACCCATCATCCTCGAATCCCTGTTCGTTCCAGAACCGGTCATCTCCGTCGCCGTTGAGCCCCGCACCAAAGCAGACATGGAAAAACTCGGTAAAGCACTCCAATCGCTCTCCGAGGAAGATCCCACCTTTCGCGTTCGTATCGACTCAGAAACCAACCAGACCGTGATCGCTGGCATGGGCGAACTACACCTGGAAATCTTGGTGGATCGAATGCTGCGGGAATTCAAAGTCGAAGCCGATGTCGGCAATCCCCAGGTGGCGTATCGTGAAACCATTCGCAGCAAGGCCAAAGGTGAAGGCAAATTTATCCGTCAAAGTGGCGGCAAAGGCCAGTACGGCCATGTCGTGATTGAGATTGAACCGGGAGAGCGAGATACCGGCTTTACCTTTGACTCCAAGATTGTCGGTGGATCAGTTCCCCAGGAATTTATCAGTCCTGCGGAAACAGGTATGAAAGAAGCTTGCGAATCTGGTATTCTAGCAGGCTATCCCCTGATCGATGTCAAAGTGACGTTGGTCGATGGGTCGTACCACGACGTCGATTCCAACGAAATGGCATTTAAAATTGCTGGTTCGATGGCAATCCGAGAGGTGGCGACCAACGCATCGCCGGTTCTGTTAGAACCCGTGATGCACGTTGAGGTTGAAGTTCCAGAAGATTTCATCGGCAATGTCATTGGCGACCTCAACTCCCGCCGCGGCCATATTGAGCGGCAAGAAACGGATCGGGGAATGTCCAAAGTTTCTGCTAAAGTTCCTCTGGCAGAGATGTTTGGATATGCCACCGACATCCGGTCTAAAACCCAGGGCCGTGGCATCTTCTCGATGGAGTTCAGCAGCTATGAGGAAGTTCCTCGTCATGTTGCTGACACAATCATCGCGAAAAGCCTAGGGAACGCATAATCAGGAATAAAGGAATCATCATTCATGGCACGCGCAAAGTTCGAACGCACAAAACCCCACGTCAACATTGGTACGATCGGTCACGTTGACCACGGCAAAACCACGCTGACTGCTGCAATCACCATGACGCTGGCAGCAGCGGGTAACGCGAAAGCTCGCAACTACGAAGATATCGATGCGGCTCCCGAGGAGAAAGCACGCGGTATTACGATCAACACGGCTCACGTTGAGTACGAAACCGAAATCCGTCACTATGCCCACGTGGACTGCCCCGGCCACGCTGACTACGTGAAAAACATGATCACGGGTGCAGCACAAATGGACGGCGGTATCCTGGTGGTTTCGGCGGCGGATGGCCCGATGCCCCAAACCCGTGAGCACATCCTGCTGGCGCGTCAGGTTGGCGTTCCGAACCTCGTTGTCTTCCTCAACAAAGAAGACCTTGTCGATGACGAAGAGCTGCTCGAACTCGTTGAACTTGAAGTGCGTGAATTGCTCAGCGAATACGACTTCGACGGCGACAATATTCCCATCGTCACCGGTTCTGCTGTTCAAGCTGTGAACGCTCTCAAAGAAAATCCGAAACTCGGCCCTGGCGAAAACCCTTGGACCGATAAGATCCTCAAGCTGATGGCTGAAGTGGATGCTTACATTCCGGAACCGGAACGTGATATCGACCAAGCCTTCTTGATGGCAGTGGAAGACGTGTTCTCGATTACCGGTCGTGGTACGGTTGCCACCGGTCGTATTGAGCGCGGTCAAATCAAAGTGCAAGACACGATCGAGATTGTCGGTATCAAAGATACCCAAACCAGCACGGTTACCGGTGTTGAAATGTTCCAGAAGACTCTGGACAGCGGCATGGCCGGTGACAACGTGGGTCTGCTTCTGCGTGGTATCCAAAAAGAAATGATCGAACGCGGTATGGTGCTTGCCAAGCCCGGTTCGATCAAGCCTCACACCAAGTTTGAATCAGAAGTCTACATTCTGAGCAAAGAAGAGGGTGGCCGTCACACGCCGTTCTTCCCGGGTTACCGTCCTCAGTTCTACGTCCGTACCACGGATGTGACCGGTAGCATCTCGTTTGAAGAAGGTGTTGAAATGATCATGCCTGGTGACAACACGAAGATGACGGTTGAACTCATCTGCCCGGTGGCTATTGAAGAAGGTATGCGTTTCGCAATTCGTGAAGGTGGCCGTACCGTTGGTGCGGGTGTCGTCTCGAAAATTATCGCCTAGTTCGATCGCACGATCGACTCGGTAATCCGAGCGGGGAACCAAGCCTTGTGATACAGGGTTTGATGTTTCCCGCTCCTTGTTCTGAACCTTGACAACTTAATTCATCCCAGCCTTTTTAACCCATGGCCGCTATCCAACAGCAAAAGATTCGTATCCGCCTCAAAGCCTTTGACCGTCGTTTACTCGATACGTCTTGCGACAAAATTGTTGAGACTGCAAACCGTACCGATGCCACGGCGATCGGCCCGATTCCTTTGCCGACTAAACGCAAAATTTACTGTGTTCTGCGATCGCCCCACGTTAACAAAGACTCGCGTGAGCACTTTGAAACTCGCACACACCGCCGTCTAATTGATATTTACCAACCCTCCTCGAAGACGATCGATGCTTTGATGAAGCTTGATCTGCCTGCGGGTGTGGATATTGAAGTGAAACTTTAATTCCAATCTGAAGCTTGATTGCAACTCTGAAGCTCACTGAGACGTAATAGACGTTTGAAGCGCTTCAGGCCGCCGGTTATCAACCACGTCAATTAATCCAGAAGTGCTGTATCTCTCAATGTTTATGAGCTACGGCACTTTTGCGTTATGTGACCCTAGCCCCGATCGCGTCAAGCTTGAATCCGCTACAGTAGAACACAGCAACGACGTACCATTCGATCCCCTTAGTTAATGACCGTCCCTTCTTCGATTGCCGTTCGAGAGCTTCCCCTATTTCCACTCCCCGAAATTGTCTTGTTTCCCGGCAGACCTTTGCCGTTGCACATCTTTGAGTTTCGTTATCGCATGATGATGAATACGATCCTCGAGAGTGATGGTTGTTTTGGCGTGTTGATGTGGGACCCTGCATCCAAGACTGCGGCAAGTGTTGGCTGCTGTGCCGAGGTGATTGAGCATCAGCGTCTACCCGACGATCGCATGAAAATTTGGACCATGGGACAGCAACGTTTTCGAGTGCTGGACTATGTGCGGAAAAAGCCGTTTTATGTCGGGCTCGTCGAATGGTTTGAAGATGAACCCGTCAGTGAAGATCTGGGCCGCCTTGCGACGGATGTCACCACGGTTCTTCATGATGTGGTGCGATTGTCAGCCAAATTAATGGGTCAGGCGATCGAAATGCCGGATGATTTGCCCGACTCACCCACCGATCTGTCGTACTGGGTGGCAGGAAACCTGTATGGCGTTGCGGATGAACAGCAGAACTTGCTCGAAATGCGAAACTCACGCGATCGGCTGGAACGAGAAGTGGAGATCCTGACCACAACTCGCAATCATCTTGCCGCTCGAACCGTCATTAAAGATACGTTTGATAACGCCTAGGGTCATAGGCGACGCTTGACTCGTCGCATGGATGGTAGAACGTTTATATATCCATTACTCGAGGTTGAATTCATGGGTGAAGCTAAACGACGCAAAGAATCCCAAGGTGAGCAGTACGGAAAAGAGCCCTATATCCTGCCGTGGGCTCCGATCACAGCTAAGCAGGCAGAACAGTTTGTACAACTTACGACTCGTGGTGCTTGGGCCGGGATTGTGGCTTTAGTCGTAGTTTGGATCATGATTGTATTTGTTGCACCGAGCTTGGGTTGGATCGATCCTCCGGCCTAACGATGGCACGATCGCGAATCGCCTCTAAAATGAAGGTACTGTTACTAAAACTCAGCTTTCTGAGAACATGCCAGAATCAGCCGGATTGATGTAAGACCGAGCCTAAGCCATCCGTATCGCCTCTCCGTGGTCTCAACCTATGGCTAGTACAACGAATATGCTGTGGTCTTGACGCTCTGCCTAGGGATTAACAGCCACCCTTGACCGCCTCTCTAGGCCACATATTCCGCCCATCGCACACCATTCCCTGGCCGATTCAGCATTTTTGACCCACAAGATCAGGGTGTACCGTTCATCTCGGACAGTTATGCACTTGCAAGGAGTGCCAAGATAAGCGAGATTGTTAAGGAAATCTAAAAAAATGAGAGTTTCCACAGGGAACTTCACAGGAGAACGACTATGTTTGTCCGACTAGCCGACCAGCATCGCCGGTTTGTGCGTGAGCTAGTGATGAATCTGAAGGCACTAGCGACGGTGCTGGAGCAGCGTGGCTACCTCGCTTCGTGCTACACCTGTGGCACGGAAATGAACAGTGCCTCTTTTATGGTGAGCTTGGGCGAAAATCACCTGATTCGTTTCCTGGTCTCCGACTATGGGATTACCTGGACGGAAATGCGTGACGATCGCGAATTAATGAAGCTCGAAGGAGCAGAGGCGATCTCTCAGCTTCAAGAGTTAGCCAATCTGGTTAAAAATCAGGTTGAGCCAACGGAATGCATTCATGAACTGCGTCAACTGACGGGCAGTCTCTAGGTCTCATTTCCGAGGCATTATCCTCGGTTCTTTTACGGTTTATGGATACTGTCGTTGACGTCTGGCAACACCGATACGTTATCTCGAATAACATTCGCCTTCACTATGTCACGCAGGGAGCGGGCGATTTAGTGGTGCTGCTGCATGGTTTGCCGGAATTTTGGTATTCCTGGCGTCATCAAATTCCAGCCTTAGCACGTCGATTTACGGTTGTTGTGCCGGATTTACGTGGCTTTAACGATTCTGACAAGCCGGTTAACGGATATGAGCTGGATACATTGGTGGCCGATATCCAAGGGGTGATCGCCTCTCTGGGCTACGCGAAGGCTCATATTGTGGGTCATGATTGGGGAGGAGCGATCGCGTGGCGCTTCGCCCAGGAATTCCCACACATGCTTGACCGGCTCGCGGTTTTAAGTTTGCCCTGTCCACAGACGCCGTTATCGTTGTTAAGTGGTAGTTTCGATCGACTGCGACGTGCGAGTGCCTTGCTAGGGCTACAGTGGGAAAATCGATCGGGATCACGCTCAACGGGCTTGCAGGCAAACCTACCGGCGAATTTACAAGCCAACTTGCAAACCTGGGTTGCACAGCTATTTCGTGAACAATCCGTGCGGCAGGCCGCCTTTAGCGCCGAGGATACTCAACTGTATCAAGCGGCACTCAGTAAACCGGGAGCACTCGCTGCGCTGATCGAACATTATCGTCAGTGTCTATCACCGCAGGTTTTTCTCGATAATCTGTGGAAGATGACCAAAACTCCCCAGAGTCCCACCCTAGTCTTGTGCGGTGCGGATGATGCAACGGTCGATCAGTCCCTCTGGCAAAATGTGAAACAGTCAATTCGATCACCCTTGATCCTTAAATCCATCACCCATTGTGGTCATTGGATTCAGCAGGAAGCACCACAGACGGTGAATCGTGAGTTGATGGCGTTTTTGCTCGGTCGTACGCCAGAGTAATGGGCCAATGTTTGACAAAATTATTGGCAAAATTACCGGTACTGCGAGCTTTGCCATTGACCCTGGCAACGCACTATAACGTCGGATTTTAGTAATGCATCCGTTGTTCAGAGCGTTCCAAAATACGCAAATCAGTTTCATCTAGGTCTACCGGTATACCATTGCGTACGAGTTCAATGAAATCCTCGTTGGGAACCATGATCGATAACAGATAGAGGCGAGATGATCCGGAGTTACTGACGGTATGAACTCCCGTCGGTGGAACCAAGATGCTATCGCCCGATCGTAGGTTCAAGGTTTTGCCATCGCACATAATCGTGGCATCACCTTTGAGGATGTAAAACATTTCGATCGCGCGGTGATGTCGATGCATCGGCACAGAGCCCGCAACCTCAAAAATTTCGATACAAACGGACAGAGAAATCCGAGCAGTCTGAGGATCGCACACAATCGCGATGCGATTGGTGTCGTGGGGATCGATCTTAAAAGCCCGATAGTGACGGGGAGACATGGCTACCGGAACCATGCAGCGCTCTGCTACTTCAATCGTCATCGATCGCTTAGGGTGAATTGCCGTTTTACACCTGCATGGTAGCGGCTGAATTCAGGCTTCGAGGTTACGAATTAAGAAGGGAAGCCCCAGAGACGGTTAGGAGACAAGTTGCTTACAAAACCAGAGTTTAGAGAGATCTTTCTTCCGTCGAAAAGAGCTCTTCATCAAATGTCGTTTCCGAAACCTCCGGGGCTTCTAAGGATTCGACAATATAGGGGAGAGCCGCTCCATCAAGTCCCTGTCGGATACGTTTTGGGGTTTCGTCAAACAGAACAAACAAGGGGAAAATTCGCTCCGCCGCTTCACTATAAATGTGGCGATAGCGGAACGGCATCACCCATTCGTATCCTTTGGAGAGCAAAACTTGAATCTTGCGCCAGCGTAGTAATAAATCCGATAACTCTTCATGAGGACGATAGATCAACACGAAGATTTCGATCCCCATTTTGATTTTCCAGTCCGGCTCACACATGATGATGCCGAGCTCGCAGGGTAGACAAATTGTTTCGTTGGCTCCAACGACCATATTATTGAGACCAGCTTGGGCGATCGGGTCTCGCATCCGAATCAGAGGAAAGGGGATCGGAATCAGACTATCATTCGGACGTCGTAGGCTCGGAATGGCTTCCAGATACGGACGGTAGCGACGCAGCAGGCCGATCGCGTCTTCCGCATTGCAGTATTTTGCGAGAGTCTCTTCGTAATGGTTTTGTTTGACGGTCATGCAAGCAAGCGAAATCACAATTTCGGTGGGAGCGTCCTGTTTATCTTAACGATTTCTTGCCCTAGCATCATTAAGTGAGATAGCCCGTGAGGATGGGATCAATAGCAGTCTCAATCTCAAGCGAACGGCAGGGTGAATCCCGACAAGATTCGTGCGTTGTTCCAGACAACTTCTATAATGGCTTGGCTCGGGTTAAGCTTAGGTTCGTTGACATCGAAACGAAAAAAGTTTTGTGAAACTCAGGCTTTCTCCAGAGAGGAAGCCATTTTTGTGATGTTAACGATGCAGTAATCCAGGACTAGGACTTAGGCAAGCGCTATGCGAATTTTGATGATGGGCGGCACTCGGTTTATCGGGGTATACCTGACGGAACTGTTGCTCAAACAAGGTCATGAGGTGGTTCTCTTTAATCGGGGTAACAAGCCCGCCCCCACAGGAGTGACCCAAATTCATGGCGATCGCACTGATGCGGATCAGATTCGCAGCCAGCTTGCGGGCGAATCATTCGATGCAATTTTTGATAACAATGGTCGTAGCCTGAGTGATACCCAGCCTTTGGCTGATTTATTTGCCGGAAAAATCAAGCAGTTTATCTACATGAGTTCGGCAGGGGTTTACCTCAAATCGGATGAAATGCCCCATCGAGAAGGGGATACGGTCGATCCGGAAAGTCGCCATAAGGGCAAGTTTGAGACGGAAGCTTATCTTGCGGCCCAGGGACTACCATTCACGTCCATTCGCCCGGTGTATATCTACGGCCCCAAAAATTACAATCCGATCGAGGGCTGGTTTTTTGATCGCCTATCCCGCGATCGTCCGATTCCGATCCCTGGTCATGGTATGCAAATTACCCAATTGGGTCACTGTGCGGATCTCGCTGCCGCCATGGCTGCCGTGCTGGGAAATGAAACCGCGATCGGTGAAACCTACAATATTTCAGGCGCACGATATATCAGCTTCGATGGTTTAGCCCGTTCCTGCGCGGCGGCCATGGGCAAAGATCCGGATCAGGTGGAAATTGTTCACTACGATCCCAAGCAATTTGACTTTGGCAAACGCAAAGCTTTCCCCCTGCGATCACAACACTTTTTTGCAGATATTCACAAGGCACAAACCCAGCTTAATTGGACGCCACAATTTGATTTGTTGGCTGGCCTCAAAGATTCCTACGAACATGATTTTCAACTCAGCAACTCGTCGGCCAAGGACGTTGATTTTTCCACCGATGATCTGATCCTGGCTGCAAAATCCTAAATGGGTTAGGCGATCGTGACCCACTCTAGGGTTTTCCTCCTGTGCGAGCGACGTATTCGGCACAAGAGTTACCTAGTCTAGGGCAGGTGATCAATTCTGATCGGGGTATGCGTATTTTTACGCAATTTAACATTTTTAGCCTCGTCCTAGTCTCATTTCTATATTGCATGACGATAATAGAAGCAGAGCTACTCAGGTAGCCCTGCTTTTATTATTGGCATTTTGATCGATCGCGGCTCCCTGAAGCTAGACGAGCCATCCTCTCAGGAAAATTGCGGGCAAGTCGTCCACAGAAATTTAGAGCTTTTTCAGGTCTGCCCGTCATATGTCAAGCATCGATCGTTTAACTCTAGAAATCTTTAAATTTTTAGCGAAGAATGACAGACTCTTCGCTAAAGTTATGGGTAAACCTTCACATCTCATCTAATTTCGTCGCCCACCAATTACCGTTCGCCTTTGCCTGTGCGATCGCCTTTCACCTTCATGACTCAGCCCCTCGAAATTCAACCCAACACCCTGTCGAGCCTGACATCTTCAGTCCCGATTGTCACCACTCCGATTCACTCAAACCATGATCAAACTGAGATTAAATCCTTTGATCTCGGTGCAATGGTTAATCTCGCGATCGCACTCGTTGCAGTATCCTTCGCCGCAATTTTTATGCGTTATAGCGAAGTTGAAATTAGTGCTAATTCGACGGTTTTATGTCGATTTTTAGTCTTCACAGTTGTTTTTGGTAGCATTCATGCGATCAGACAATTACGTGAAAATTGGAGTTCAGACGCCGAAGATACCGTCAAAACCTCTCCTCCGATATCGCTCAATCAATGGATTTTGCTAAGCTCGATCGGAGCAATTGCCACAGCCTCATTAGTACTCTGGGCGATGTCATTAACTCGCACCAGTGTTGCGAATTCCGTACTACTCAATAACCTCACACCCTTATTCACAACCTTGGGGAGCTGGTTATTTTTGGGGCAGCGCTTTGACCGTCGTTTTCTCCTTGGCTTAGGCATTGCCTTAGTCGGTGCTTTTTCTTTAGGAGCAAGTGACCTGCATTTAGGTGGAACCACTTTAATTGGTGATGCCTATGCTCTCCTTTCGGCTGTATTTTTAGCTGCTTATTTTCTGTTGGCTGAACGACTTCGCGATCGTTTTTCAGCAACAACCATTTTGCTGTGGCGCTGTTCCGTGGGAATCCTTATTCTCGTACCCCTGATCGTTGCCACAGAGGGCATCGACTTTTTACCAAAAACAGCGACTGGTTGGGGAGCTGTGATTGCGTTAGGTCTGATTTGTGAAGGGTTGGGACAACGCTTGCTGGCCAAAAGTTTTGAAAAATTCTCCTCAAGCTTTATTTCGTTATTCCTCCTGCTTGAACCGCCTTTAAGTGCCCTCTTTGCTTGGATTATATTTTCCGAGAAAATGGGAATCTCGAATTTGATTTCATTTCTTCTGGTCTCGATCGGCCTTTACATTGCTAAGTTTAGCGATCGGACTAGTCAAGATCTCGAAGCCGCACACTAAAGGAAATTTAGTGTATGCGCAACTGGCCTAAACTGTCCCTTGATTATTGAGCTTCATTGCTGACTTCCCTGATCCCTGATTTGAGATCAGGGGAGCCAGAATTCAGTGTAAATCGTCAAGGTCTAGGGCAAATGCAGACTAAATTTTGAGTGATCCAATCAACGCTCTCAATATGCTCTAACCATGATTGAACTGACTACAGTTCGATCCCTGAGCGTGTCAAAATTCAGCCAAGTATTTAATCTTCGATGAGCGTAATAGGACTATCGAAAGCCGTTGCTGCATTAGAAAGCTTCCGCTTCCAGGATAGTTTTTTCTCGATCGAAGCGATGATCATACCGGCAATATCCTTGCCCGTCGCAGCTTCAATGCCTTCCAAACCGGGTGATGAATTCACCTCTAGCAACAATGGTCCGGCCTGCGATCGAATAATATCCACTCCGGCCACCTGAAGGCCGAGCACCTTCGCCGCCTTAACAGCTAAAGTTCGCTCTTCCGGTGTAATTTTGACGACTGATGCTGTACCACCCTGATGTAAATTGGCACGAAATTCGCCCGGTGCAGCTTTGCGCTCGATCGAGGCCACGACCTTACCATCAATAACAAAACATCGAAGATCCTTCCCGTTCGCCTCCTTAATAAATTTTTGAACCAGCAAGTTCACTCCCAAAGATTTAAACGCATTGACAACGCTTTCAGCCGCTTTACGTGTTTCCGCTAAAACGACACCTTTTCCCTGAGTTCCTTCCAGTAATTTCACAATTAAGGGTGCTCCACCAACCATATCAATCAAATCATTGGTATCTGTGGGTGAATTTGCAAAACCGGTGGTGGGAATGCTGATACCACTTTTAAGCATTAACTGTAACGAAAATAGCTTGTCGCGGGATTGAGAAATAGCCGAAGAACTATTGGTTGTGTAAATCCCCATGCTTTCAAATTGGCGAGCGAGAGCCGTGCCATAAAATGTCACACTGGGGCGAATTCGTGTAATGACAGCATCTAGATCATTGAGTAATTTACCACCCCGATAATGGGCTTCAGGCTCCAGTGCATCAAGTTTCATGTAGCACTGTTTGACATTTAAAAAGATGGTTTCGTGACCTCGTTCCTCAGCCGCTTCGAGTAAGCGCTGATTGCTGTATAGCTCTTTATTACTGGCTAATACAGCAATTTTTAAGCCACTATTGCTGGATTCTTTCTTACCATAGAATGATTTTAAATGCTCGATCGGCACATCCCCCGTGGTGCAGCGCTGTGAGGGGTCAACAATTAACCGTCCATTCATTGCTTCACGACCAAGCAGCATCCGAAACCCCATTGAGTCACGATTGGCTAATGTGAGTTCAATGTCCCACATCATTTCACCCAGCTTGATTGGGACTGCAATCACATACCGTGTTTCCGCAATGCCACTGGAACTTTTAACGACACGCTTATCAACAACAATTTGCTCGCAACGGATTAAGGTTTTGCGATCGTTTTGTAATGGGTGAATTTCAAAGCTAACCCAGGATTGATTGTTACGTCGAAACGCCTGGATATTAAAGGCATGAATGGAGGATGTTTTTGCACCAGAATCCACACGCACTTTGATTGCTGGTATACCTAACGCAGGTAAAGCACACCATTCTTCACGGCCAATAATTAATTTTGAGTCGAGGTGAAGTGCCATATTTATTTTGCTTGACTAGTATCTCTAGATCTACAC
>RDYZ01000067.1 GCA_004293855.1 Oscillatoriales cyanobacterium
CGATCGAGGGTTTGGATGGGTGCTTTGAGATTAGATTGTGTTGTATCGAGGCTTGATGCTGCCTGTTCTAAGCTCTCGATCGTATTTTTAAAATACTTATTAGTTTTGAGTTCGATCAAGTCGATCATTTTTTTGAAGTACTTTAGAAGTTCTTCAATGCTTGCTTGTTTTGCCTGATTGATAGCGAAGCGTAACTCTGACTCAATCTTTTTGCAGGCTTCTTCTTGTCGTTGTTCTTTACTTTTGAAAAAGTTGGAAATGATACCAACGGCCATTCCTGCAAATCCAATCACACCTGCTGCTGCCCAAGTTGCTGGATTGAGCAACATCACGATTGATGCTCCAGTCAGTAAAATACCTCCTGCCTTTGTGAAAAATTGGAAGTCAAAGCCAGCTCCTTGTCCAGAGAAGCCAATCCCTTGATGGTAAAACTGATCTTCAAAACGGAGATCTTGAGTGATTTCTTCTAAAATATCCTGCATTTTTTGCTTACAGTTAGCCTTGAGCAGCTCTGTTGTTGACTCAAGCTTTTGCTGTAGTCGTATCTTAGACTCTACGGTATTTTTCCAAGATCTTTGTTGACTAAACTGGTCTTCCTCCCAGTGATTTCGAGCAAAACTTGGGATTGCATTTAAAACCGCTTGATAATCACCCGCAACCTCTGTCTCAATCTGAGCAGTCATATCGATGCGTATTTGCTCGATCTGATGGATAAACGTCTTAACCTTCTTACGTAACGTCTGAGCTTGATCGCGACACCGATCGCGCTGCGCCGAAATCTCATCCCGATACGGCACAAGCGAAACCGCCGTTTCCCCGATAATCGTCTGCGACGCGATCAACGTTCCATAATTCACGATCGCCCCCTCAACCCAATCCAAAAACGACTGAATCTGACTCGCTCGATAAAGCTGACTGCATAACTCCCGATCGTCCTCCTGTCGCGCCAACTGCGCCGCCAACAACATCACCGGCAACACCACGATCGACTCACTCGCATAATGCTCCCGCGCATACCGCAAAATCCGCGCTTTGTGACCCTCGATCGCCTCACCCGACATTAACTTATCCGGATTTTTCAGGAATAATTTCCGCCGTGTTGCATTCATCAGATCCTTTTGCACATTCAGCAAAATCAACAACGGCTTCGTCTTGTCCTTCAGCTTGCCTAAAAACGCAAACTCCGACTCCTGGATACTGTCATCCACCATCACATAACAAATCAAATCCGCCCCATCCACCGCCTTCAGCGCCTCCGCCTCATCCGCCTCACCACCCACCGCCGCAATCCCCGGCGTATCCACCACGCGGATTCCATTCCCCAACTCGTAACTCCGATTTTCCCGCGTTGTCCGCTGCTTCCCTGTTCCGATCCCCTCGTAACCACTACCGAGCAACGTCGCGAATAGCGTACTTTTTCCCGCCTTCGTCCGCCCCATCATCGTGAGCGTGAAATGCCCGATCGAATCGCGCTTATGTCCCAAGGCCGTGCGTAAATTTTCCAGATCCCGCGTGCGCGTCTGTTCGAGCTTGTCGTACAGTTCCGCCATCTGCTGCGCTGCCGCTTGCTTCACGCTGGCCTTGCCTTGCCCGACCTGCCCTAACTCCTGCGCCCGTTTGCCAAGATCCCGCGTCAGCGTCGCAAAGGCTTTCGCGACCGGCTCTAAGGTTTGCCGCGTCCAGTTGTAATCCTCTTGGGCGATTTTTTGGTTCGCCGCGATCGCCTGGACAATCTGTGGACTATCGAGCCATGCACCCGTCGGCAACACGATCGGCGGTTCGGGCTGGGGTTTTACGGGTTCCGTCTTCGGTGCGGTCGATGAGGTCGCCGTTTTCGTCTTCGTTGCCGTCTTGCCGTCTTTGTTCCTTCCCCTTGCGTCGTACCCTTGGGAATGATCACCTTGAGCTGATCCAACGTTAAATTCAACTCCAAATGACTCGCCAACGTTAATGCGATCGGGTTGGAATAGTGACGTAACGTTGTGAGCGCCTGCGCTAACGTCGGCGTTGCCTGCCAGATTTGATCCAGACGATCCATCGGCCACTGCCACAACAAGGTCGTGAGTAACGTGGCTTGATACTGGGCAGCTATTACGTTCGCATCCTGTGGATGGGTCTCAAGGCAAATTTCAGTACGGCGCAGGATGGCAACCAAAGCCGCTGCCAAACCTTCACGTTCTGTCATCGGAACTTGGGGAGCTACTTGATGAAGCGGCCACTCAGTCAGTGCAGGCGTGAGGAAAACCTTTTGTAACCTACACTGTTGTGCCAGCACGGCGAGCAATGATTGCGTCCATTGCGGCTGACTGCGATCGTGCGACAACACATGCGCCAACACAAACAGCTCTGGTACGGCGATCGAAGATGAAGACATGACAACAATTCAAAGATCGTGGTTTAGGCCAACGTCTAACTCTAGCTACGGTATACCCCAAAACAGACCGTAACCGCCCCCTATTATTGACCCCCCATCTCCCAGACGACGATCGTCCCTTGCCTCTGTTCTGGCCGGATGACACCGAGTTTAACATTGGCAGAAATGGTCAAAATCTGAATTGATCCTGAAGCAATCCAACGGACAAAACACCGGTTTGAGTGTCCCCTCATCCACGATGTTTAGTTCCCCCGATCGCCCGATCGCGAGATCTGCCAACCCAACGTTAACGTCGGAATCATCCCAACCACCACCAGCGCCAACGCCAAGCCAGACGCCTCCGCTAACCGTTCATCAGACGCGAGATTGTAGATCCGCACCGCCAACGTATCGAAATTAAACGGACGTAGGGCGATCGTTGCCGGTAGCTCCTTCATCACATCAACAAACACCGTCATCGCAGCGGTTAACAAACCACTCCAAACGATCGGAACGTGGATTTTTGCCAGGGTTTTCGCGGGAGAATAACCCAAACTGCGGGCGGCTTCATCGAGACTGGGGGAAACTTTGCCGAGGCTAGATTCGACACTGCCGTAAGACACCGCCAGAAAACGCACCAGGTAGGCAAAGACCAGGATCGCCATCGTGCCGCTAAAGAGTAATCCCGTTGAAACATTAAACGTCGATCGCATCCAGTGATCGATCGCATTGTCGATCGTCCCAGCGGGAATCAGCACACCCACCGCGATCGCCGAGCCGGGAATCGCGTACCCGAGGGCGGCGACCCGTGCGGACAGTTGGATCGCCCAGCGGGGGTTAAGCCGGACGCTGTAGGCCAAAAAGGTCGCCACAATCACGGCGAGGAGTGCCGTTACACCGGCCACCAGTAGGCTATTGCTCGCAAATTGCCAAAAGTCACGGTTAAACACCTGGTCGGCATTGGCGATCGCCATTTCGAGCAGGACACCGGCAGGCAGCAAGAACCCAAACAGCACGGGCAAAGCACACACCAGAATCGCGCCCACGGCTCGCCCACCGCGCAGGACATAGCGGGGAACCGGCGATGATCCGCTCCCCTCGGTTTGAAAGTAGGCGGCCTGGTTGCGGGAATAGCGCTCGATCGCCAACAGGCCAAAGACAAACAGCAGCAAAATCGCAGCCAGTTGGGTGGCCGCAGGGCGATCGCCCATGGCAAACCAGGTGCGATAGATGCCGGTGGTGAAGGTATCAACCCCGAAGTATTGCACCGTGCCGAAATCGTTGAGGGTTTCCATTAAGGCGAGGGCGGTTCCAGCGGCGATCGCCGGACGTGCGAGCGGTATGGCCACGGTCACAAAACTACGCCAGGGCGAGCAACCCAGAACGCGGCTAGCTTCGAGGGTGCAAACGGATTGTTCCAGGAAGGCAACACGGGTGAGCAGATAAACGTAGGGATAGAGCGTCAGCACGAGCAGGGCGATCGCGCCACCGATCGAGCGGATTTCAGGAAACCAGTACTGACCGTGTTCCCAGCCAAAAAGGTCGCGTAACCCCCGCTGTACCGGCCCGGAAAATTCCAAAAAATCCGTATAGGTGTAGGCCAACAGGTACGCCGGAGCCGCCAAGGGAAACAGGAGCAACCCCTCCCACCAACGTCGCCCCGGAAATTGACACACACTAACGAGCCATGCGGTACTGACCCCGATCGCGATCGTCCCCAGGCTGACCCCGATCGCCAAAATGGCGGAGTTGATCAGATAGCGCGGCAGAACCGTCGCAGCGAGGTGTTCCCATACGGTGCTGGGTGTGGTGAGAACGTTACTCGCGATGAACAGGATCGGCGCGGCGATGACCAAGGCGATCGCGATCGCCCCGAGGCTCCAGGGATCAAGCTGACGGATCAGGTTCAGAACATGGGTCAAGGCGGTGTGTGCTTGGGCGGTCAGGGCTGGGCGGCGGGAAGAGTGGGGGGTGCTCATGATCGAGGAACGCTCCGGAGGGGGCGGAAGGTCTGGAGTTGAAATCCTGTGGTGAGAAGAGTCGGGATCAAAGTTCCCAGTGTATCTGGATGTTGGGATGGATCGCGATCGCCCCCTCGGTTTAGCCCTCGGTTTAGCCCTCGGTTTAGCCAGTATCTTGACCCTTACCGCGAGAGTACGGCGCAGACTGCCGAACCGATCGCCCCCACATCCGCATCCAACACCACGTGCAGCGGCACCGCATCCAGGACACCACTAACACGACCTTTTTGACGGAAACCGTTTAAAAAGCGATCGCCAGCTTCGAGGAGTGGCAGGTTTTTCGCGGCCACCCCTCCAGCGATGTACAAACCACCGTAGGGCAGTAGATGCAGCGCTAAATCCCCGGCGGCGCGTCCGTAGGCATCGACAAATAATTCCATCGTTTGCACCGCGATCGCATCGTCACCGGCGATCGCAGCTTGGGACACCGCCGCCGCTGGGGTTGATCGATCGAGGTAGCGCCCTGCCTGGGGATCATCGGCAAATTTAGACGCACAGAGAAACTGATAGATCGTCAGAATGCCGGAGCCGGACACCACACGTTCGAGAGACACCCGATCGACCTGAGCGGTGGCGCGGATGTAGTCGGCTAACTCAAACTCGAGCGGTGTCGTCGGTGCGTATTCCACGTGACCCCCTTCGGATGCCCCCACGGCATAATTATTCGATCCCGAGGTTGTCCCGGTGGGCATAAGGAAACATTCCCCTAAGCCGGTTCCCGCCCCGAGGACGGCGATCGGCTTGGTGCGATCAACTACACCCGGTTGCAAGGTTTTAAAGGCGGAACTTGGCAACCCAAAAATGCCGTAACCCACCGCTGCAAAGTCGTTAATCAAGGTCATAAACGGCAGGTGCAGATCGTGGGCGAGTTGCTGACCGTCGATCGTCCAGCTTAAATTGGTCAGCTCGACACGATTGCCCACGACCGGCCCCGCAATCCCCAGGCAGCCCCCTGCGATCGTCGGCATTCCCAAGGCCGAGGACGCTGACGCCAGAAACTGCTGTGCCATCGGTGTAAAGTCAGGGTAATCCTGACTGGCATAGGTGGTCTCATGCAGCGTTTCCAGGGCGATCGGTGCATTGGGAACCACCGATCCCACGCGCACCAACCGTAAAATCGTCTTGGTTCCGCCAATATCACCAGCAAAAACAACCGTCACAGGCCGATTCTCCAACAATCAAAGCGGTTCTAGCCTAGACAATTTTGTCGATCTGTGGGCAAGGAAAAGCTAATGGTGAACAATGAAGAGGCTTCGTACGGCTGATGATGAGTGACAGGATCTGAATGCTTGAGGGTGAAATGCGATCATGGTCAGCGTTTTGATGGCTACGATCGCCCGGATCGTCGCTCGCAATTTTTCTCTCCCTATGGTTGATTTCTCTCGGTTGCGACGTGTGGGACGTGTGGGACTGCGCCGCCTTTGGCCGCAGCGCCGATCGTTGAGAATGATTTTAATCGTGCCCTTTGTTTTGCAATTGACGATTGCAATCATCATCGTGGCAGCGATTTCGTTTTATCAGGGACGGTTGGCGGTCTCAACGACCATCACTGAACTGCAAGTGGAACTCGCCCACCGGATTTCCGATGAAATCGCCCACTATCTGGAAGATGCCCACCGGGTGACCCAGTTGAGTGCCGATGCCATTACCCTCAATCAACTCAACCTGACCGATCGCAAGGCGCTGCGCCAATACCTCTTCGTGCAAATGCAGCGCTTTGATCAGCTCGGTTACACCGGGATCGCCACGGAAACCGGCGACTATGTTGGGATTGGTCGCATCGGTGATGGCTCGGAATTGCTACTCGATTGGTTTGGTGAGCTGGGGTTATTTGAAAAATGGCAGCTCGATCGTGAGGGTCGGCTGGTCGATCGGGTTCAAATTCGTGACGAATACGATCCTCGCACCCGCCCTTGGTATCGTGCGGCGGTGGAACGTGGTGATGCCACTTGGAGTGATGTGTTCCAGTATTTTGGCTCGAAACAACCCGTGATTTCGGCCAATCGTCCGCTGTTTAACTCCGCCGGTCAGTTGATTGGTGTGGCGAGTGCGGATCTACGGTTGGAGCAGATTGGTGATTTTCTCAGTACCCTCACCATTGGCAAAACTGGCGGCGCGTTTGTTCTCGATGATCTCGGCCATACGATCGGGTCGTCCACTCCTGAAAAAGCCTATCGTCGCGATTCGCCGCTGCTCCTCGCCACCGACAGCAGCTTGCCCCGCGTTCGGGAGGTCAGCCAACAGTTATGGGCACGGTATAACGGTCTGCCTGATCAGCCATCCCAGCAAACCTTAACGGTGGAACGGGATCGCGTCCTGGTGCAAACCCTGCCCTACCACGATCCCCGAGGGCTGGACTGGACGATCGTGGTAGTCGTTCCGGAAGGCGACTTTATGAAGCCGATTTTTGCGATGGCGAGTAACACGATTCAAATTTCGATCATTGCGATCGCGGTGGGATTGGTTGCGGGGGTGATCACCGCACGCGGTATCGCCGATCCGATTCATGCCCTAGCGAAAGCCAGCCGCACCCTGGCGAATACCTTCGATCGGGGCGAAAGTCACGATATACCCACAATTCCCTCCCAGCCGATCCATGAGTTACACCTGCTCGCCACCGCCTTTTCCCAGATGGCTGTCCGGCTTCAGACCTCGTTTCACCAACTGGAGACGGTGAATCATGATCTTGAAGATCGGGTTCAAGCCCGTACCCGTGAACTTCAGCAGGTGAACGACGAACTCCAGCGCCTCGCCTCGATCGATGGGTTAACGCAAATCGCCAATCGTCGCTGTTTTGATGCCTATTTCGCCACCTGCTGGAAAGATGCCCGCGATCGTCGGGTCTGTTTGACGATCGCCCTGTGCGATATTGACCACTTTAAAGAATTTAACGATACCTACGGTCACCAGGCCGGTGACGACTGTTTGCGGCAGGTGGCACAAACCATTAAACAAGCGGTGATGCAGACCGCCCTCGGTGAGATTGCCGGAGGTGGTACGGCACTCACGGCACGCTACGGCGGTGAGGAGTTTGTGGTGGTGATGCCAGATACGGGGCGAGAGCAGGCACAGCGGGTGATTGAGGCAATCCAGGCGGAGGTGAAATTTTTGGCGATTCCCCACAGCCGATCGAGTGCCACCTCGATCGTCTCCCTCAGTCTGGGGGTGGCTGTGATTACCCCCACCCTAGGAACAACGCCCGGTCAGGCACTCGTCGCGGCGGATCGGGCGCTCTATGCGGCGAAAACCGCCGGTCGTAATGGGTATTGTTTTGCGGCGATCGATCGCCTGGATTTGGAGCAGATGCAATCCACCTAGGGTGCGTCATCACAGAGCAAACGCAGATTCCAATGTTGCGCTCGAA
>RDYZ01000068.1 GCA_004293855.1 Oscillatoriales cyanobacterium
TAAAAAGACGGATAAAGCCACGCAAAATTGGCAGGGCTGGCGCAGTTTTAAGGATTTACATAAAGGCGTCCAGGATTTGCAAACTAAGGCCACGACACAGATGGGATCGCTCGGTGGTGGTAATCATTTCATTGAGGTTTGTCTTGATGAAACTGATCGCGTCTGGCTGATGCTCCATTCTGGCTCGCGCAATATTGGCAATAAATTGGCTCAATGCCATATCTCGACGGCGAAAAATCTCGCGAAACTAACCCAAACACCGCTCCCCGATCGCGACCTGGCCTATTTCGTGCGCAACACGCCGGAGTTTGACGCCTACTGGCACGATTTACAGTGGGCACAGGACTACGCCCGCCAGAACCGCATCGTGATGATGGCACGACTGAAGGCGATCGTCGATCGGGCGATCGGGGGCGGCAAACCGTCCAAA
Organism: Oscillatoriales cyanobacterium; assembly: GCA_004293855.1. Lineage (GTDB taxonomy): Bacteria > Cyanobacteriota > Cyanobacteriia > Cyanobacteriales > Geitlerinemataceae > RDYZ01. Next base: position 431 of record RDYZ01000068.1, read on the forward strand.
CCGTTACTGGAGGTCAACTGTCACCATAACTACGCCGAACGCGAAGTGCATTTTGGCGAAGAGGTTTACGTCACCCGCAAGGGAGCCGTTCGCGCCCGTGAGACCGACTACGGCATCATTCCCGGCTCGATGGGCGCCAAATCCTTCATCGTCAAAGGCAAGGGCAACCTGGAAAGCTTTTGCAGTTGTTCCCACGGCGCGGGGCGGTTGATGTCACGGGCGAAGGCGAAGCGATCGTTTTCCTTGGATGACCTGATCGCGCAAACCGAGGGCATCGAATGCCGCAAGGATTCTGGTTTACTCGACGAAATCCCGGCAGCCTACAAGCCGATCGAGCAGGTCATGGCACAACAGGCGGATCTGGTGGAAATTGTCGCAACCCTGCGTCAGGTGATTTGTGTGAAAGGGTAGGCCACGATGGTGTCGGGATCACCTTTGGGAACGTTAGGATAAACCCTAGAACGCTCACCTCTTCCTCCGGTTTCGCCGCTGCGATCGTGGTTAAAATCATCAGCCGTCAACGCCTCGCCCCTCAGCCTGTTTACGACATCGGTGTCGAGCACGATCACAATTTTTTGCTCGCGAACGGCAGCGTTGCCTCCAATTGCTTCAATAAATCCCACTCGATGGCCTACGGTTACGTCACCTACCAGACGGCCTACCTCAAAGCCAACTATCCCGTCGAGTACATGGCGGCGCTGCTGACCGCCAACAGTGGCATTCAGGACAAAGTCCAGAAATATATCGCCACCTGCCTGAATATGAATATTCAGGTGGAGTCGCCCCACATCAATCGATCGCAGATTAATTTCACGCCGGTAGACGGTAACAAGATTTTGTTTGGGCTGTCGGCGATTCGGAATTTGGGTGATGGCGCGATCGATTGCCTCTTGGAAGCACGCGAGGCGGAGGGTGAGTTTCGATCGCTGGCGGATTTTTGCGATCGGGTAGACCTGCGTGCGGTGAACCGTCGCGCCTTGGAGGCATTAATCCAGTGTGGCGCCTTCGATTGCCTCAATCCCAACCGCAACCAGTTGATGCACGATCTCGAATTTGTGATCGATTGGGCGCAAACCCGCGCCAAGGATCGCGCTTCGGGTCAGGGTAATTTGTTTGATGTGCTCGGTGGGGATACGGCTGGGATGGACGCGGGTAACGGCGCGGACAATGCCCATGAGCTCGCGCCCTGCGCCCCGCCGATCGCCGATTTCGATGCGATGGAAAAACTCCGCCTCGAAAAAGAACTACTCGGTTTTTACGTCTCTGACCACCCGCTGAAATCCATTCAAGCCCGATCGCGCTTGCTGGCTCCGATCAGCCTCAGCGATCTGGTCGAGCAGCCCGATAAAACCAGTCTTAGCGCGATTGTCATGCTCAGTAGTGTGAAGTTGATCGTCACGAAAAAAGGCGATCGTATGGCGATCGTCGAATTGGAGGATTTAACCGGACAAGCAGAAGGCGTAATTTTTCCTCGCACCTACACTGCCGTTCAGGAGCATATTCAGGCGGATGCACGGCTGATTGTGTGGGGCAAAGCCGATCGGCGTGAGGATCAAACCCAGCTCATTATTGAGGATGTGGAGCCGGTCGAGCGTGCCCAGATGGTGATTGTGGAGATTGAGCCCGATCGGGCCAATGACATCCAACAGCAGCATTTCCTGCGTGAAACCATCCTGAGTCAATCCGGCAATGATCCCGATGGCAAAAATAACAATAAAATCTCGGTCGTCGGCATGATTCGAGCCGGACATCAATGCCATTTTGTTCGTCTCGGCCCACAGTTCCGGGTTCCCGATGCTCAACAGGCGATCGCCGCCCTCGAAGCTGCCGGATTCCGTGCCTTTTGTAGTACGTTAACGCCCAACCATACACCCGTGGCGGCGTATTGACGATCACTATTGACGATCGCCGTGGATTGGACGATTGCAAGCCTTGGATTTACTCGAACCCCGTGCGTGAGTTCTGCCTTAAAAACACAATAACGCCGAGTATTGATCTGCCATCACTCAGCGTTATTGGTGCGGTCAAGGTTTTAGGGAAGATGGGGATCTACCCCAGATCAAACGAACCACGTGATCGTCAATTGTGCGATCGCTATTGCACAGTCGAAAATGTACTCGATGCGATCGGCAACGTATTTAACACCAGTGCAACCGCCTGCATAAACATCGGATCTTCCGCTGTGCCTAATAGCTCTGGATTACGACTCAAGAAAAGCTGCTGCGACGCCGTCAAATCCACACGAATATCCGGTGTGATCCCACGATGGCTGATATCCGTCCCATTGGGTGTGTAGTAGTGTGCGACTGTCACCGCTAAACCAGAACCATCTGACAGGGAGTTGACCGACTGCACCAACGCTTTACCAAACGTCTGTGTACCGATAATGGTCGCGCGATCATTATCGCCTAACGCACCGGCGAGCACTTCGCTGGCACTGGCAGAATTGCGATCAACCAAAACCGTCAAGGGGCGATCGCTCAACGCCGTATTTGTGGCCGTCATATTTTCCACCTTGCCATCCCGATCCACCGTCTGCACGATCGTGCCATCATCAATCCACATCCGCGCAATCTGTACGCTTACATCCAGTAGCCCGCCTGGATTGCCCCGCAAATCCAAGACAAACGCCTGGACATTCTTCGCTTCTAGATCTTGAATGGCCCGATACATCTGCTCGTGGGCATGGGAACTAAATTCGGTCAAACGAATATAGCCGATCGGGGTTCCATCTTCGATCTGCACACTCTGTTCCACCGCAGGCACTTCGATATTGGCTCGCACCAGCGTAATGTCAAACTCAGCCTGAGATCCCCGCCGGATCGTGAGTGTTACCGGGCTACCCACCGGCCCGCGAATAATCTGTGCGGCCTCATCCACCGTCATTCCTTGCGTAGACTGACCGTCAATACTTAAGATCAAGTCCCCGGTGCGTAATCCTGCCCGCAGCGCCGGTGAGTTGAGCAACGCTTCCACCACCGATAGCGCTGCGATCGACGACTCCTCACGCAGCCGCAGCCCGATCCCCGATAGCTCTCCAGTGGTTTGAGTATTGAGGGCCGCAAATTGCTCGGGATCAAGGAAACGGGTGTAGGGATCATTTAAGCGAGCCAGAGCACGACGCAAAGCCACGTAGGCGCGTTCCGGTGAGCTGTACTCTGCATTCAAGAGTTCTTCACGTACAGCAAGCCAGTCCGTTTGATTAAAGGTGTTGTCAACAAAATCACGATTTACAATCTGCCATGCTTCGTCTAAAACCGCCTTAGGGCTCGGTTCCAATTCCGCACGAACGGCATCGTTGGGCAACGGAATCGTCAGGGTTAGGGCTGCGGTCGTGAGACTACCGAAAGCGAGAGCAAGAGCAGCGGCAGCACTTTTAAGCATTGAAGGATCGGGTTTCATGCAGCGGTGGGGCAGTGGGGGACGAAGATCGGTAGCGCGACAATCCACCTTCCGCATTGAAGAATGCAAGGAAGGCGATCGGTGTGACGGAGCGCAGGATGAGAGAAAAGGCTGGCGGGGAATGGAACCGAACCCAACAGGACGTGACTCAAGAAACGAGAGCACGACGGGCGATGAAAGGACATTCGTCCAGGCTCATACCTAAAAGGGATGAATGATGTTCCGGGTATAGATCTGGATTGAGTCTGTGGAGCAAACACACTGAGTCCAGAAGGCTAACCCCTCTCATCCATCCGTTCCGTCATCGCAGGGTCGTGCAATGGAGGTGGCTATTCTAGGGCACAGAATCGATACAGCACGTAAAAACACGGATGCTGACCCACTGAGCCAGGAATAAGTTCCCGAAGGGAGGTCGCAGGGCTGCGATCCCGCGATCGCTATGAGCACCAGGGCTAAGCGACGTTTGTAAAATCCTCTATGACTTCAATGTATCAACTCTGAGACCGTTCGCCTAGGGGAGATTACAGGATTGGGGCGTGTCCTATCGGGGATCACACGTTGTGGGTTGAATTGCGTCCAAGTTGTGCGATCGCAGGGTTGGGGGTGCTGGCCTGAACCGAGGTGAGTTGAGGGAATGGGGGCAGATGGTGTATGGAATAGTCCAAGGTTTCCAAAGTTAAGGGTAAATAGGCGAGGCGATCGACGTGAGTATCAGCGAAGAACGGGATCTGTATGTGTCTTGGGAGGAATATCACCGGACGATCGAGCGGCTGGCCGTGACCATCGCCCGATCGGGCTGGCCCTTTGAGGCGATCGTCTGTATTGCCCGTGGGGGAATGGGGATCGGTGATATGTTCTCTCGGCTGTTTAATCGACCCTTAGCGATCGTGATGGCAACCTCCTACGGGGGAGCCGACGGACGTGATCGGGGATCGCTGACGATCGCGGCAAACCTCACAACAACCGTTCGTTTGGCGGGCAATATCCTACTGGTGGATGATCTGGTGGATTCTGGCACCTCGTTAGGGGAATTGCGGCGTTGGCTGAAGACCCAGGCCAATCAGCGCGAGGAACTGGGGACGATCGCTGAAATTCGGACGGCGGTGTTGTGGTACAAGGCTCACTCGATCATTACACCGGATTACTACGCGGACTACCTTCCGACGAATCCTTGGATTCATCAACCCTTTGAACGTTATGACACCCTCTCCCCCCTGGATCTTCACCCAGAGGTTTAGGAGGGGGATCGCGATCGCAGGATCGCAGGATCGCAGGATCGTGGGATCACGACCGAACGCCCTACTCTTGATCGATCGCGCGATCGGCTCGACGCTTCTCAAAACGGAACAACCACACCATCAGCACAAACGCCCCCACCTGTAGCGCCAAATTCGGTACATCGTGGGCGAGATCACGACCGGCCAAAACCCGAAAGAAAAAGACAAAACCACCGATCGCCGCTGATGCTCCCAAACCGCAGTAGGCGAACAGTCGCAGGCTGCGATAGGGAGCTTTTGCCTCAGCTCGGAGGCGTTTGTATTTGTCTGGGTTGAGGGGTGGAGAAGGTGGCATGGTACGTAAAAAGTGACAATAAAAAATTAAAGTGACAAGTCCGTCAGTCGATGGGGTTGGATCGTCTCTGAAACGATGGGATCAAGGAT
>RDYZ01000207.1 GCA_004293855.1 Oscillatoriales cyanobacterium
TGCCAATCAAACGGGTGACTCGGAAGACATTATTCAAGAGGCGATCGACACTTGCCCGGTGAACTGCATTCATTGGGTGGACTACACCGAACTGAAGCAGCTTGAAGCAGAGCGGGCGCTGACCCCCGTACCACGGGCGGGTCTACCAATTTCCCGTGGACGCATGGGAGCCGAAACCCGTCGTCGTCAGGCGGAACGGTAGCACGATCCTACATAAAGTTAGGGACTGTAACCCTGATGGGATCAGCGCTTGCATGTTCTTGCAAGGTTCTTGCAATTTTATTAATTAATCGATTAATTAATCGCAGCCCCTAGACGCCCGTATCACCTTGACGCTGCTGCTGTTGGCTGCGTTGCTGTTGGTTACGCTGCTGTTGACGCTGACGTAGCATATTGGCTTGTACCTGTGCTTGCCATGCGGCGAGACGCTGTTGGTCTGGGCGTGGGGTCGCTTGGTTGAGGGGGCTCGATGTCCGGATCACATTGTCCACCTGAGGGAGGGGCGGGCGATCAATCGCAGCTTTTTGAGCCGGTTGATGTTCCGGTTGGCGCATTTCCTTGATCGTGGCGATCAGGCGTGGGAACAGACGGCGCACAATATCGCGTTGTTGCCGTTGGATCGGACCAACCCCGATCGAGAGCTGCTTGATATGTTCTTCCAGTCGGCGAATATTACCCTGAACCGCTTCAAGGTTGGCATCATCAAGGGGAGCAAGCCGCGCTTTCACAACGCCCAATTCACGCTGTAGTACCGCGATCGCACTTTCCACCCGTTGTGATTCGCTACTTTGCTGCTGGCGCGGCAACATCTGAAACCACTCGCGCAGCTCCGAAATTTGGGCCACCAAATGCCGCTCGCGTTCACGCTGACGCCCGACAAATTCCTGCATTTGACGTAGATCATTTTGCAGGGTCACCACGGCATCCCGCAGAGCTGCGACCTGTTCGGGTCGTGTGCTTTGACGAAGCTCCTGGCGCAAAATTTCGACCTGCTGCACCGTTTCGCGGTTCGATCGTTCTAAACTCACCACCTGTTGCAACATCGGGTCAAGATTCACCGGGTCGGGTAGGAGTTTCAGGCTTTGCTGAAGCTGACCCACCGCCGCGACATACTGGGTCTGCATTCGCTGCTGAAAGCGTTGCCGATTCACCGTCCCTAAACCCATCGCAAGGGTCAGCGGCAGAGCAAAGTGAACGAGCTGTTGGGTCACAGCGGCAACACCGATGCCGATTCCAGCACCAACGATCGAGGTCATTTCAAGGGCATCGAGGGCATCGAAACGACTTTTTTTGTCCGTTGATTTACTGGTCTTACCGGACTTGTTGGTTTTGCCGGACGGGCTGCTTGGGCTCGGTGTGGCCGCTGCGGTTGGGTCTGGGCCCGCTGAGGCTCCTCCTGGAGTGGCCGTTGTGGCGGAACGCGATGGTGCTTTGGGCATGGTGCGCTAGAAGAGGGGAAGGGACGACACAACGGCGAAAATGCCTCGGTCAGGATGAATCTGCAACGGGAATGATCCAACTCTTGACAATTGGCAAAAATAGTAAACCAATTTTACCTTATCGAAAATCGGGATGTTTGATCGCCGTGGTTGCGATCGATGCGAATGCTTGGATTGAATGGGATCGAATGGGATTGAATTGTGGCAAAGTGTGGCGAATTACAGCAAATTACGGCAAATCTCAGAGGAATGAACGATAAAAAATTCGAGTGTACGCCCTCGCTTGCTGTTCCTCAGCCTAAATCAACCAACTGATGAGGGTCAGCACGATTAAAATCATCAGCAGACCGAGATTAATTGCCAAATCGACCCGATTGAGCAGCAGAGCTCGCCCAAAAAATTCGCGTCCCCGATCGGCGAGAAAACGACGCACCCACAGCGGTATGCGATCGTACATCGGCTTATACTGAGCCACACTCCGAGCTACACGGATGACGTTATAAACCGATAAACCTGTTAATAGCAGACGGTAGATCAAGAAAAAATCGATCACCATAGGGCGTTGCAATAAAAAATCCCGATCATCCTCGATCGCGTGTCGCGACAGTCGTCGTGATGGGGGCTGTGACAATGCCGATCAATATAAGCTGCAACGCCCCATCCGAACAGTATCCGCACCGTCGGCACTGTGGGGCGATCGAACTGGTTAAAGCTGGCTTGAGTCTGATCACACCGACAGGGTATTGTCGTTGCACACCTGACCCCTATTGCTTCATCCTGCTAGCTTGTCCACTGTTATGACCGATTTGCCTGACCTACAACCGCTCTGGGAACATGTCCGTGCCAATCCAAACTTGGCTTGGTCATACCTCACTTTGGGCAAGGCGCTCGAAGCGCATCAGCGCCCGATCGCGGCCCTCCGGAGCTATCAACAGGCTGTCACGCTGCGGCCTAACTATGCTGAAGCACAATTTTGTCTGGGTCGTCAGTGGTGGAAACAGGGAAACCTGGAGGCCGCGCGATCGCACTTTGAAAAAGCTGCGGAGTTACGCGTTCCGGGGGTTCCCCTCACACTCCACTTCAATCGCGACCTGATCTATGGCCATCATGGGATGCGCGATCCTTGGCTGTTGTGGGATGGGCATGTTTACCGCTTGTACTATTTGGCGGGACCGTGGGACGAACCCTCCCGCAGCATTCATGCTGCCCATTCCCCGGACTTGATCACCTGGCACTACGACGGAACGATCCTCACCGCTCCAGACTCGACGATTAGCTTTGGGTGCGGCATGACTCGGATCATCAAGGATCGTTATTACCTGTACTACTCCGTACGTCAACAGACAGACACGGGCGATCGCGAGACGATCGCCCTAGCCACATCCCCCAACCATCAGACCTGGGAAACCATCGACCACGATGTGATTCGTCTAGATTCGCAATACTATGCGCCCCACCACTGGCACACACCGAACACTTTCCTCGATCCTCAAACGAATAAGGTCTATTACTTTTGGGGGGCAAGCGCTGCAACCTGTGACGACCCGGACTATCAAGCCTGTGTTGCTATGGCGGTTGGAGACCGTCACAGTACAAGCCTAACTGTCTTGCCTCCCGTACTCTTGCACCAAGTCGGCCCGATGGGCTTGTCCGCCTTTGGGCGCATCGATCGCCCTCAAATTATCTTGGCGAACAATCAGTACTACCTCATCTTTTCCTGTGCTAGCCATCACCTACATCCCGAATGGCGATCGCGTCTGGTTCCACGCCGCTTAAGTGAATCCTCGATGTTCTGTTACGTGTCCGACTCGATCACAGGCCCCTATCGGCCTTTTCCCGATGACGAGCCGTTCGTCTGGGGCAGTGAGCGCACAGAACTCATCCGATCGGGCGTCTTCGTGGAGCAAGTTCAGCGCAAGTTATTTGTGTATGGTCACTACCCCAAATCTCAACTTTTAGACGTCTCGAAGGGGTTTCCGATCGGCTGGAATGGCAAAAAACTCGGGATCATGTTCCAGGTACAAATTCCTGAAATTCGAGGGGCTTAGTCGAGCAAGTCCGGCTCTGCTCGCACAATTTTGTCGTAGAGCGACTGGAAACAAAACCAACCCATAAAGGGTGTCCCAACCTGAGAAGCGGTTAGGGTTGCGGTGTCATGATCAATCACGATCGGTGTTCCCGCCGCTTCCGCGAGTAACTGTGACTGGCAGCAGCGATCCATCGCAATGAACCACCAAGCCGCTTCATCCACACTATGACCCACGGTTAATAGGCCGTGATTTCGCAAAATGGCGGCTTTTGATGTACCCAGGGTCTGACCAATGCGCTGGCCTTCACTGGGTTTAAGAACAACACCGGTATAGTCATCAAATAGGGCGTGATCGTTGTAAAACGAGCACGCATCTTGAGTCAGGGGATCTAGTTTGCGACCCAGGGTTGACCAGGTTTTACCGTAAATCGAATGGGCGTGAGCCGCCGCGATGACATCGGGGCGGGCGGCATGAACCTGGGAGTGAATGGCAAAGGCAGCGGCATTAATGGGTCGATCGCCCTCCAAAATCTCTCCCTGACCATTGACACGGATCAGATCTGACACCCGCACATGACCGAAATACATCCCAAAGGGATTCACCCAAAAGCTATCGGGATCTTCGGGGTCGCGGGCGGTGATGTGTCCGGCGACGCCTTCATCGAAGCCGTAACGGGCAAACAGGCGGAAGGCTGCGGCGAGGCGCTGTTTACGGTGTAGCCGTTCATCCGCCGGACGATCTAACTGTGGCGGCTGCGGCAAATTGTGCGGAATAAGCGGTTGACTCGACACGATCGGTACTCGGGATTCAGGCTGAGGAATTGACGCGGATACGGGCTGAGACTCATGCTTGCGAGCCGAATTCTCTAATATCTTGGAAACACAACGAACTTCGTTAGACGAAGCGTTAAGGCTGTTTAGCGATTTTGTATTGAGAGAATTGGAATTTCAACAGGGCTGAAATAACGGTGAAACAACCGGAATAAATCTGTGAGGATCTATCCCGGTTTCAGGTTCTCGGTTGACCGACAAACGACCCGGCAGGACTCACAGGACGTTAGATATCGAGATCGACGAGATTGAGTTTTGGCCCTTCCGTTTCAATGAATTCACGACGCGGCGCGACTTTATCACCCATCAAGACCGTAAAGATTCGATCGGCTTCCACCGCATCCTCAATCTCCACCCGCTTCATCATCCGTGTTTCCGGGTTCATCGTGGTATCCCAAAGCTGCTGCGGCATCATTTCCCCGAGACCTTTGAAACGCTGAATGTTGTAGTTGGCATTCTCCGGAAACTCGTTTTGCACCAGGCTGGTGAGTTCACGATCGCTGTAGCAATAGTAATGATTGCGACCCCGTTCAACTTTGTACAGCGGTGGGCACGCGATGTAGATGTGTCCACGATCGACCAAATCCCGCTGATAGCGATAGAAAAAGGTGAGTAGCAGCGTCCGAATGTGCGCCCCGTCCACATCCGCGTCCGTCATGATCACAATTCGGTGATAGCGCAACTGCTCAACATCAAACTCCTCACCTTTAATGCCAAGACCGAGGGCGGTAATCAAGGATTGGATTTCATTATTTTTGTAAATCTTGGCATCATCGGTTTTCTCAATATTGAGAATCTTGCCGCGTAGGGGCAAAATTGCCTGAAAACGCCGATCACGCCCCTGTTTTGCCGACCCGCCTGCACTATCCCCTTCCACCAAGAAAATTTCTGACTCAGTGGGATCTTTCGTACTACAATCCGCCAGTTTCCCCGGCAGGGTAGACGACTCCAGCACCGACTTACGACGCACCAGTTCCCGCGCTCGTCGTGCCGCTTCCGCCGCATTAAACGCCTGAATCGCCTTATCGAGGATCGTATCCGCAACCTGGGGATGAAATTCGAGGTATTCCGTCAGCACTTCGCCCACGAGCGAATCAACAATGCCACGAACCTCGGTATTCCCCAGCTTCGTTTTGGTTTGACCTTCAAACTCCGGATCGGGAACCTTAACGGAAATCACCGCCGTCAGTCCCTCGCGAATATTTTCGCCGCCCAGGTTGGGGGTTCCATCCTTCAGCTTGTTGCGTTTCCGAGCGACCGAGTTCATCGTCCGCGTTAGCACGGTCTTTAAACCTTCGAGGTGAGTGCCACCGTCGATCGTCCGAATATTATTGGCAAAACCGAGGATGTTATCGCTAAACGCATCGATCGACCATTGCAGTGCCGCCTCGACCTGAACATCATTGCGTTCGGCATTGATATAGATAATCTCTTCGTGCAACGCATCCTTGTCCCGGTTCATGTACTCGACGTACTCGCGAATACCGCCTTCGTAGTGATACGTCTCAACCCGTGGCTCGTCGCTTTTGAGGAGATCCAAGCGCAAATCACGGAAGGTAATCCGAATATTGGCGTTTAGGTACGCTAGCTCGCGTAAACGCCCTGACAGAATGCCATATTCAAACTCAATTCCGGTTGTGAAAATGTCGGTATCGGGTAAAAAACAAACCCGTGTCCCTTGCTGCGTTGGATCTTCACTGGTGGAAATCTGAAGGTCACCTTGGGGCTTCCCACGCTCGTAACGCTGCACGTGGGTCTTGCCTTCACGCCACACCGTGACTTCGACCCATTCCGACAGTGCATTGACGACCGAAACGCCCACACCATGCAGACCGCCGGACACCTTATAGCCACCCCCACCAAACTTGCCACCGGCATGGAGCACGGTCATGACGGTTTCGAGGGCCGATTTACCGGTTTTGGAGTGAATGCCCGTCGGAATGCCGCGCCCGTTATCGGTGACGCTGACGGAACCATCGGCATTAATATCAATCAAAATGGTCGAACAATGACCCGCAAGGGCTTCATCGATCGAGTTATCAACGACTTCGTAAACCAGATGGTGCAAACCTCGCGGCCCGGTTGAGCCGATGTACATCCCCGGTCGCTTACGGACGGCTTCTAAGCCTTCGAGGACTTGAATCTGGTCAGCGCCATAGCTGGTGCTCATACATTTCTCCTTGGTGCGGCATTAACGCGGCGTTAAGCCATAGGCTCGCGTTAGTTCCGAGCAAAAACACCTAAATCCTAACATGAATCACCCCTGGGCGATTTTAGAGGGGTTTCGCGCGAGATTTGTTTTGGGGTTGCATCCCTGCTGTTTTTATGCTTTCGATGAGCCGAACTGCACCCTGAGCGGCGATCGCACCGAATGGGTGGCAGGCGTGCGGGGTTTGGGTGTGCGTGGGATGGCGATCGGGCCAACGTTGGGGTCAAACTCTGGGCGACATCGGGTGAGGCGACGGCATTTAAAGTTTTGCGGTAGGTTCAATAGAGTCCTTTTTCCTGTTGACCGTTGGATCGGTCGATCTCAAACTGCATGGAGCTTCCCCACCTCAACGCCCCAAGCTCGTCCTCAGCCCCGGTCTCGGCGGAGAGTGCCGGAGAATCAGTACCGGAGGTCATTCCCCCCACGGTGATCTCGTTCCTGACGATCGCCCCCTTCTTTTTTTGGGGAACGGCGATGGTGGCGATGAAGAGCGTCATGCCCCATACCTCGCCGCTCTTTGTGGCGGGATTTCGCTTAGTTCCGGCGGGAATCCTGGTTTTGTTAGCCGCCGCGATCGCCGGTCGGCCACAGCCCCAGGGCTGGAAGGCGTGGGGCTGGATTGGTCTATTCGCCGTGATTGATGCAACCTTGTTTCAAGGGTTCCTTGCAGAAGGCTTGCAACGAACCGGAGCGGGAATTGGCTCGGTGACGATCGACTCGCAACCCCTGATTGTGGCCGTACTGTCCTGGGTGTTGTGGCGTGAGCGCATTGGTTGGATTGGCTGGCTGGGCTTGGCGATCGGTGTGATCGGGATTGCGGCGATCGGCCTGCCGATCGAGTGGCTAGCCGTACACGCAACACGCTTGAGTACCTGGGCCGCAACCCTGACCGGCAGTATCGACGCCACCAGTGCCGCCATTCAGGCGGAAATCCAAAGCGAGATGATCTTTGGTGTGGGTGAGGGCTTGATGTTGTTGGCGTCGCTGTCGATGGCGATCGGCACGGTGATGATGCCGAAAATTTCTGAACACGTCGATCCGTTGGTGGCTACCGGCTGGCATATGATCCTCGGGGGGCTGCCACTCTTTCTCTGTTCCGCCTCGCTCGAAACGGAACAATGGCAAAACCTACTTCCGGCAGAATGGGCTGCCCTAATCTACAGCACGATTTTCGGTAGTGCGATCGCCTACGGTTTGTTTTTCTACTTTGCAGCCCGTCAAAACTTAATTAGCCTCAGTTCCCTAACCTTCCTCACCCCGGTCTTTGCCCTCTTCTTTGGCTATCTCCTACTCTCCGAAACCCTCACACTCCAGCAATGGTTTGGTGTGGGCCTAACTCTGCTTGGGGTTTATGTCATCGGTCAACGTCATGCTTGGACAATGGATGACCGGGTCTAGGGCCCTGCGTATCCTCCGCAACATCCCGGAGTTTTCTAAGTGAATACCGTAAAGCTCTAAGCCAACGACTATAGTGGTGATACTTTGCTCCCGCGCTGTCGAATCGTACCTTCTCACGACCTCATGCGTAGTCTGTCCAATTCGTTCTTACGATCGCGTGTGCTGTGGCGCCTCCTTGCTGTGGCGGGAATCCTTATCGTGCCGCTGCCCAGTCTGGGAAGTTCTCGATCAACACCCGAGTTCCCGGCTGACCCACTCATTCCCCAGTTAATCGCCCAAACTGAAACAGACTCGGAGCCTCCCCCCGATGCGAGTGGTGAGGCAACCGGCACGACCTCAGAGGCGACCGACGAGACGATTAATCTACAGCTTGGTGACACCGATCCCCGTATTCTCGAAATTCAACGTCTCCTCGGTATTGCTGGATATTACGAAGGTGAACCCACGGGAATTTTTGATATTTCCACCAATCTCGCTGTCAGCCGCTTTCAGGAATCCCAGAGCCTAGAACCCGACGGTGTGGTCGATCCGACGACATGGAAACGGTTACAAGCCCTAGATCCTTCCTCCAATCGCCCCAAAACCACATCAGAATCTAGCTCTGCATCGCCTCCAACCGCCCAAGCTACAAACTCCAAACCCAAAGCGGGAGCAGGGGGGTTTCGTAAGCTCATGTTGGGCTTGAGTTTGTTAATTGTGACGATCGGTATTGTTGGGACGGTATTTTACTGGCTGTTGCGCCTGTTTGAGGGGAATAATTCGGAGGCCGATGCTGACGATTTTGACGAACTACCGCCCGATCCTAACCTCGATTCCCCGGCGGGAGAATTGGCCCACGAGGCCACCGAGCCGAACCTTTCCCAGGCGATACCCGATCTCCATACCCCTCTCAACGTACTAAGTCCGAGTGCAACGACGCCAGAAGCCCAGCCTTCTCCCGTGTCTACCGAGCAGGCTGTCGCCTCGACGAGTATTCCCGATCCTCTTTCCAGTCCGGAACCGGGACTCATTCCCCCTCACCTTTCGACCTCAACCCCGACCGAGCCCCCACGACCCGTTACAGATTCACCGATCGCGTCTCCGACTCCAACCCCTACAACTCTCGAAACTCCCCCCGCAACGCTGGATCAGTCCATCTCGATGGCATCCCTGCCCGTCACCTCACCAACGCCGGTGGTGACTCGCGCATCATCCGTTAACTCTGCCATCGATACCTCGGTGTCCTCGGACATTGTGACCACAAAGGTCAGCATCATGGAGCATTTACTCCAGGATCTGCATCATCCGGAGCCCAGTCAGCGTAAAAAGGCAATTTGGGAATTGGGACGACGCGGTGATTCGCGGGCAATTCGGCCTTTGGTGGATCTGATGCTGCAATCGGATTCGCAGCAACGTAGTTTGATCCTGGCGGTTTTAGCGGAAATCAATACTCGATCGCTCGAACCCATGCAACAGGCTTTGGCTTTATCGTTTCAGGATGACAGCCCGGAGGTGCGGAAAAATGCCCTTCGTGATCTGACACGGATTTTTGATTCGATGTCTCAGATGGGTTATTTCATTAGTGCCAGTGTTCATGATCGTGATCCGTCAGTGCGAGAAACTGCTAAGTGGGCGATGACCCAGCTTGAACGTATTCGCTCTTCAGCAGGACTGGATCATCAATTGCCGGACGATCGTCAGCCGCCACCTTAACAGGGCTCCGTTTTTGATCATCGTTGCCAACCATTCCCTGAAATATCGACAGTCTGGATTCGCCCAGTTTTGATTCCCAAACGTTGGGACGGCAACGTGAAGCCCGTTTTTCTAGAGATGCTGAAATCAGCATCTTTTTTTTGTTTTGGCTATGGGTATTTTTTCCAGCGATCGTGAATCCTGTCGTCACTTCAGTACAGAACGAAACCATCTGACGTCGCTTGTGCTGGCTCGAAAACTGCACGATTCGCCACGCGAAGGCAGTGCCAACGACGCCGCTCAGGGCTCACCAGAAGCCGCTACTTTCTCAGCCAGATTCGGATCAAACCACCTCGCAGAGTGTCACAGGGGGGTATAGCCAGTTCGCAAAGTAGAACCCAGCACGCACAGCGATCGAGACGTTCAGCACAGAATAAACACATTGAAGGAGCCAGCGAGACGAGTTCTCATCCAACTCCTCACACTCGCAAAATCATTGATCATCAACGCAGTAGTAACCATGAAAACGATCACCCGTCTCGCCAACAAACTCCAACTCGCAACCCTGAGCGCAACCCTCCTCGGTGCAGCCCTGGTTAGCAGCATCAGCCCCGCCAATGCTGCCGTCTTTGGTCAAGAGGAAGTCCGCCAACGTGATTTCATCGCGGTCGCAGCACCGGTTGGCACGACGACACGTCGATCGCTGCTCATCGTTGAACAACAGTCCAGCACCCGCCCCTGTTGGTCGGAAAGCGGTTCCGCTCCGACGATCGTAGACCCACTCCTCCTCAACTTTGACTTCAGCGGTATTTGCGGTCGTGCTACGGACAGTAATGCGTACTCGGTGCGAGTGGGCGGCGAAGATTTGGGGATCAACTACACATTGAGCTTGGTTCGCAGTGGCAATGACATGGTGTTAATGGCAAACCCCTACCGTGGCAACGGCCCGAGCCTAGAGATTGGCCGCGCTGGCTATACCGAAGAATTCAGCAAAATCGTGCTCAATCCGGGCTGGCGCTTCACCAAACGCACCTATCAAGGCCGTACCCTCGGTCACATTTATCTGACCAATGACAGCAGCCTTGCGGAACTTAGCGAAGCCAGCGGCAATATCGCCACCGCTCCTGAAACGCCGACCCCAGTGACGAGCCCGATCGCCTTGCCGACCCCCCCGGCGACCACTCCGGTGGCGAATGCGCCCGCTGTAGATGACAGCAATTTGGACTGGCGCGATCGTCTCGAACTCAACGAAGTGCAACGCCTCGAAATTGAGCGCATCCACGCTAACTATCTCAGCCAACGGGATGCCCGTGAACTTGCACTGGTGACTGCCCGCAATGAGCTGCAAGAAAATATTTTCAGTGGCGATCGTCGTCAAGCTCGCCGCACCCGCACCCAAATTCGCACCCTACACCGCGAATTGGCTGACCTGTACTACACCAGCCTGAATGACATGCGGAATGTCATGAACAGTGAGCAACAAATCGAATTCGGCGAAATCGTTACCCGTCGTAGCACCCTGAATGGAGATAACGCCATCTTGACGGGTATGGTTCGTTAACCTACAGGGTTGAGAACCCCCTCAACGAATCAACTTGTCGGCGAAACTGGAAGCATTCAAAGGCGATGACAACACGCTGGCGAGTGCTTCTTTTGCTTCTTGATTGTCAGGGGTGATACCAATTCTCTAAATTCTTGCGACTCATCAGCCTTGATATACAAGCTCGAAAAGCACTATGAATATCTTTCTATTTTGAAGAATTGGGATGAGCTGAATTTCGATCGTTGTGTTGATCCTATCCGTGTTTTTTTGGTTCGCCCACCGCTATCCCACTTGCCTGCAAAATATCACCCAGGGTTGCGTAGTAGGGAACCATGCCCAAGCTGGCGGGATTAATAGCTTTGGTATAGACAAAATGCCGATAATCCAAACAGAATCGATCCCATGCGGCGAGCTGGATGCGAAATAGCTTGATGACCGCTTCTAATAACCACGATTTTAGTTCAACGCGAACCCCGATCGGCTGGCCACAATAGTGACAGACCTCTGCGATCGCCTCATTGACACTGTACGCTTTGCCACCTAATACCCACGACTGTGGCACATACTCGGACGGGGGTTGCAGCACCAGATGTGTTACCACCTGAGCAATATCCTGGGCGTGGATATTGTGAAAACTGCCATCCAGTTTGATGAAGCGCAGCAACCAAGACCACTTAAACAGGTCGGATAACCCGGAATTGAGGTGCGATCGTCGCTTGCGATCGTCGCCCCCCCACACCAAAGTGGGGAACAGAACCGTTAAGCGATCGGCCATGGGCGATCGGCGTAATTGCTGGAGGGCGTCGTACTTGGTGCGGATATAGTCCGTCCCGAAATGTGCCGCTTCTCGGAGTACGTTTTCGTCGCGATCGAGCAGGCTTGCGGTCGAAAAGTAGAGGACGCGATCGCAGGTCTCGCGATCCAGTAAATTCACCAGTTGCAGCGTGCGCGAAACGTTAATGTTGTGAGTTTCCGTTGCACCACCCCAGGCGGCCGCCGTGAGAATGGCACAGTGCACCGTTTTGAGCAAATCCGCCTGCTGGCCGATGTCGTTGAGATTGCCCTGGATAACGTGCACGCCGTCGCGCTGACGAGTATCGATCGTGAGTTTGGCGGGATCGCGTACCAATAAAAACAACTCACAATCCGTTTGCTCAATGAGTGCCTCGGCAATGTACTGGCCGACACAGCCGCTCGCGCCCGTTAAAAATACTCGTGTTTGATGTCGATCCATGGGTTTTGTGGCAAATCGGCCTGATCGATTTGCAGTGCTCCACTGATGTGAGGGTTGGGGATGTTGTGCTGTGTGCCGGTTAATCGTCTAGATTTCCGTCAAAAATTTAGCGAATTTGAGCAGACGGTAGGGCAAAAGGCCAATCATGCGACATGATGGATAGGGACGGGAATTTTTTATGATGCGTTAGGCCGGAGCCTGGATATTCGATATATTTTTTATCGATCGCGTTACCCGTCTTTTCTTCATTATTTTTCCGCGATTGCTGGGAAGCGCTCGGATCGATCTGGGGGTTGTACGATCGCCCCGGATTTGTACCAAATTCGCAGCGAGTCAAGGCGAGGCGCTCCCATCAATCTTTTTCTGTGGGTCTCGACATCGCCCCCAAGCAGAACGACACCCGACAGGAGTTTCGGTTTAATTCAGAACCCGAACGTCGATCGTGCTGCTGTTGAAATTATAGGTTGGGCCTTCTAGCTCGATCGGTGTACCGATTTTGACCTTGTTGTTACCAAAAACGATGCCGTCATCGGTCATCTGAGCCTTGCCCGTGAGCGTTACGATCAAGTTAACGCTGTAAATCGCTTCCGTGCGCGGATCTGGCAAAGCGGCGACCGTTCCATCGGGTTGTGGTACGTCCACGAGGCGCGGTACGTCTTGAACATTTTTGATCTCGACTTCGCCGTAGGGTTGATTACGGATGATGATTTTGGTTTTGCCCGCTGCTTTCAGGGTCTCAATGAATTGAGCGGGATCACGCACGCTCAAGCCCCGGACGATCGTGTCCACCTCAACGGATTTGGTATTCACTGCCACCTGAGCCAGCGAACCCGACCCGGTTCCCGGCCAAACAAAAATTGCCGCCGCGACCATCACAATAATGATCGCCGCGCCAAGATCTAGCAAACTGACTTTGCCAAATAGACGACCGTGGGAATCGATGAACTTCATGCGCCGTTACGTCAAGAATTAGACAGAATAGTGGAAACAAACAAAGGAAACGAATACGCTCGAAAAAACGTCCTTTAGCTTAGATCAAGTGGCCGAGATCCTGAAGATCCGACACGCAGAGCCAGGATGTGTTCCAGGGTTCCGGACTCGATCGCCGCCAAACCGTAACGTCATCGCCACCGAGTAACCGGTCAGCGTCATCATGGCCGGATTGCGGTAAGCCGTTCGTGCAAATTCAGTCAGAGCGTATCACCAAAGTTCGCCTAATTTTCGCCTCAAGTTCGCTTAATTCTTGCCCATCTCCTGCCAATTGCTTGTGAAACGTTTACGTCTGCCATTCAAGTTTGAATCGAAGATCCTACGCCGTGGGGTGACGATCGCGATCGTCACCTGGCTGCTGACGGTCGGAAGTTGGCTCGGGGCGGTGCGAGCTGGCTATAGTTTTTCCCTGGGGGATATTTTGCCCAGCGCGATCGAGGTGTTACAGCTTTCCACCATGTCGGATGAGCGGGAAGTCTCGATCGGATCGCAAATCGACGCCCAGCTTAAGGCCAATCGTAATATCTCGATTTACAACAACACGAGCGTCCAGCAGTTTGTGGAGGATCTAGGCGAACGTTTGGTGGCGGTCAGCGATCGGCCAGATTTATCGTTTACCTTTCAGATCGTCAACGATAGCAGCATCAACGCCTTTGCTACCCTCGGCGGCTTTGTTTACGTCAACACTGGCTTGATCGCCCTCGCCGAAAATGAGGCCGAGCTTGCTGGCGTTGTCGCCCACGAGATTGGCCACATCACCGAAAAACACGTGATTGAACGCATGAAGCAAGCCGCGATCGCGCGAGGGGTGGCGGGATCAACGGGGGTTGACGATAGTGTTCTGGTGGGAATTGGCTACGAATTGGCCCTCAGCTTGCCCTCCAGTCGTCGAGCGGAATACGAAGCTGACGAAGTGGGTTTGGCGATGCTCGAAGATGCGGGCTATGCCCCCAGCGGCATCGTCACATTTTTTGAAAAGCTAGCCGCTGCCAGTGGTGGCGGTCGTCCTCCCACCTTCCTGAGCACACACCCCGCCACCGAAAGCCGCATCCGACGCCTGAATCGACAAATTGACGACTCGGAGCGCAACCAGGGGGATGGCCTCGACACAGCGGCCTATCGTCGTCAGGTTTCCCCCCTGTAAGACCCTGCGAGACCCGATTATTCTTGCGACCAGGTGGATCGCCACGCCGCCTCTGCCTTGGCGATCGTGTACTCCTTTTGATTCGCCGCATAGCGTTTGCGCAGTCCGGAAAGCTCCGCGAGGAGTTGGCGAATGACATGACGTGCTTGACTGACGGCGGCCTCGGCAAATTCAATCTCAGCCAAATGTAGATGAATCGCCATCAGGTGGAGCGTGCCGCTGTGGGGCTCGGGCGTATCATGACTTCCCCCTTTGAGCGTCAGCTTGAGCAAGTTGGGTGTGCCGTTCGGGATTTCCGCGATCGCCTCTCCCTGGCCGAGCGCTTCGAGCAATCCCAGCGGAAACTCCTGGGGCAAGATGCCGGACTGGTGTAACAGTTGATTGGCTTGCACCGAGGCTTGATGCAACATGCGAGCGATGTCACTTTCGACCGATCGCTGCCACGATCGCAGGCTATTCGGTGTGGTCACATCATCACCGTCATCATCCTGGTCATAGCTCTGATTCGCCTCCGCCTGTAGCTTGGCCTTGAGTGCGAGGGCGATCAAATGAGCTTCCTGTTCGGTCAAGTTGGGCCGATCGGAGCCCGACGCCTTGGCTGCCTCAGTTTCAGCCCCATCCGATGTTCCAGAGGTAGCACCAGATGGCAGGGTTTCGGCATCTTGGGATGCCGGGGATGACGGCGAACCCGTATCCTTGGATTCTGAATTGTGCCGATCGTGCAGGAATTGCTTCAGCTTAGCCGA
This sequence comes from Oscillatoriales cyanobacterium, assembly GCA_004293855.1. Lineage (GTDB taxonomy): Bacteria > Cyanobacteriota > Cyanobacteriia > Cyanobacteriales > Geitlerinemataceae > RDYZ01. Next base: position 15,235 of record RDYZ01000207.1, read on the forward strand.
CGTCAAATCCTCAAGGTGCCAGGTACTAACATCCGCCAAATTAGACGGATTCGGTTCTGTGCTGCGGGTCGCCGCTTCCGGGTTGGTCCGTGGCGATCGAGCCGCTGCGGATGATCCAGACTCAGGATGCGACTCTGAATCATTCTCCCCCGGCGTCTCCCCCGGCGTCTCCACTGGTTGATCCGGCTCCAGTGAGCCATCCCCATCACGATCGATCAGTACCGTACTGGGCTCCTCTTCGCCAGACTCCGATCCCCCCGCGTCCGGCTCCTCTGACTCAAAATACCCCTCAAACCCAAGCCGGATTTGCTTCGCCAATTGTTGCAATTGCGACTGAACGGACACCCGTTCATCCAGGGAAAGGGTCAGAAACTGCTCGGGGTAGCCTCGTGTACAAATCTGGTAGGTTGCAAGGATCAGATGCTTTTGGACGGCAGGTGCAAGCACGCGAAGGTAATGATCGTAGGCATCATTAAATCGATCGCCGAGACCCATTAACTCGTCAAGTTGCGCTTGCGCGGTTTGTTCAATGCGTTTTAAATTGCCAGCCACGTTCCGTTTCTCGATCAAAGGTTGGATCGCGATCGATCCACCGGTACAGATTCAACATAAAAAATCTGGCGGCAGAAATACTACCCCCAGATGGCCATGATGGCTAGACCGATTCCATAGACCATAAAATCAATCTAACCATCCTTGCAACGAACCGGATCTCAGCGCGTGAATCGCGAACACATCCGGTCGATCGCTACTATCGATCGTCTAGTTAAGAGCACCGGTTTGTGCTGCGACTTCTGCGGCGAAATCTTCCTGTTTCTTCTCGAGACCTTCACCAAGAACAAACCGCACAAAGCGACGCACACGGATATTTTCACCCAGTTTAGCAATGCCCTGTTTCACGTAGTCTTCGACCGTGATGTTTTGGTCACGCACATAGGGTTGATCGAGCAGCGATAGTTCTTTCAAACGCTTTTCAATCCGGCCTTCCACAATCTTGGCACGGATATTCTCCGGTTTGCTGGCCAGATCTTCACGACCCATTTCGATCTCAGTTTCTTTCGCAATGAAATCCGCCGGAATTTCATCGGTCGTGACATATTCTACATTCGGACACGCCGCGATTTGCATGGCGACATTGCGGACGATCTCTTGGAACTCTTCGCCACGAGCCACAAAGTCTGTTTCGCAGTTGATTTCAACCAACACGCCCACACGACCACCCGTATGGATGTATTGACCGACTTGTCCTTCTGCGGCAATCCGACCGGATTTTTTCTCGGCTGATGAAATGCCCTTTTGACGCAGCCATTCCATGGCTTTTTCCATGTCGCCTGCTGTTTCCGTGAGGGCTTTTTTGCAGTCCATCATCCCAGCACCCGTTTTGGTGCGGAGGTCTTTTACGGCCTTGGCTGAAATGTCCGCCATCGTTCTCTACGTTCCTATCGTTATTGCTGTTTAACTCTGACGATCGAGATCATAATATTCGATGGTCAAAATGGTTCTCATTCGTCCGCCTTCCACACCGCAACAGCCCCTGGAAAGCGGTTAAATGAGCAGATTTTGCGATGGTCTCAGCTCAGGGTCTCAGCTACGGTTTACTTTTGACACATCACGAGCGGCCAAGGGAGGTGAAATTCAGTGGCGATCATTCGTATCGAACTGAACGCCAAGAAGCACCACCCCAAACCTAGATCACATCGAAGCCAAAGCGACAAGATGTGTGGCCGAACTTAGGCATCGGAGGCATCGTCATCAGTGCCTGCGCCTGCCGCCGTTACACCATCAAAATCATCTTCAAGGTCATCATCCTCGAAGTTCTCGTCGCCGTAATCGCCATAATCTTCGTCTGAAATGGGCTTACCGTGCTGACCTTCATAGATCGCGTCGGCGAGTTTACCAATCAGCAGCTTGATGGCACGGATTGCGTCATCGTTGGCCGGAATCGGCACATCAACAACCGCCGGATCGCAGTTGGTATCCAACAGCGATACGATCGGAATACCCAGTTTTTGGCATTCTTGAACTGCGGTGTATTCACGACGTTGGTCAACCATGATCACCACGTCAGGAATCTTACGCATTCCTTTAATACCACCCAGGTATTTGCGCAGTTTGCCGAGTTCACGACGCAGCATCGAACCTTCTTTTTTCGGACGGAGGTCGAGGTTGCCCGAGGACTCGAGTGCTTCGAGTTCCTTCAGGCGATCGACACGGGTTTTAATCGTCGTCCAGTTGGTCAACATGCCACCCAACCAACGTTGGTTCACATAGTAACCACCGCAGCGTGATGCCTCTTGGGCAATGATGGCAGCAGCTTGACGCTTCGTACCCACGAATAGGAACTTGCGACCCGCTTCCGCGTTGGTCCGAATATAGTCGTACGCCTCTTGCATCAACTGTGCAGTTTGCACGAGGTCGATGATGTGAACGCCATTGCGCTCCGTAAAGATGTACTGATCCATGCGTGGATTCCAGCGGCGGGTTTGATGCCCAAAGTGCACGCCAGATTCGAGCAGTTCAGCTAGGGTGACGACTGCCATAATTGATATTCTCCTTGTCGGGTTTAACCTCCATCCAGGTTGGCTTTTAGAGCGGCCTTAATCGCGTCCATTTGAGACAAACGGCAGCACGATCGGCATGGCGAACAGCGGTATGCCTCCCGAGGGATCGGACATACAACCTTCGGCCTAAAAACACCCGAGACACTGGATGTGCGAAGTATGTTTGAGTTGAGCCTATCTAGGCTACCACGAAGGGTTCCCAACCTACGGATTGATCCATCTCCCTCAAAATTAGTCATCTGTTTGTGGCGAACTTTTTTGGTTGACCCTTTCGCTGTACCGTCTGTGAGCTATTGCCCCTAACCTGGCTTTTCCTGTGTCACAGATACTTAACGCTCTTTTCAACGGTCTCAGCGTCGGATCGGTCTTGCTGATTGTTGCATTGGGTCTGGCGATCGTCTTTGGTTTGATGGGTGCGATCAATCTCGCCCACGGCGAACTGATGATGCTCGGCGCGTATACGACATTTCTAGTGCAAAATGCGATGAAACCGTTGGGTTCGCCGCTCTTTGATCTCTACATTTTTGTCGCGTTGCCCTTAGCCTTTCTCGTCGCCGCGATCGCCGGTTTGATTCTGGAAAAAGGTGTGATACGCCATTTATACGGCAGGCCACTCGAAACATTATTGGCCACCTGGGGTGTCAGTCTTATCCTGATTCAGACCGTACGTAGCATTAGCTGGACGCTGACGATCGTGCTGGGTGTGCTGTGTCTGCTGTATTTTGGCGGCAAGTTTGTCGTGCAGCGTTTTGCCGATTGGGATCGGATTCAACGCTGGGCCAATCCGACCTTACTGAGCTTGTCGATCGCGATCGCTCTAGCCACGGGTTTTCTGCTCAGCCAGGTAGACAGTACGGCTTTAAACCGGGAGTGGTTCAGTGCTCGTAACGTTGATGTCACGGCTCCGGCATGGCTTCGGGGCGGTATCTTGCTGGGAACGGTGCAGCTTCCCTACGCGCGTTTGTTCATTATTGTCCTGACGATTTTTTGCACGATCGGCGTGTACTGGTTCTTGAATAAATCCCTCTGGGGTTTGCGGATTCGAGCCGTCACCCAAAACCGAGAGATGAGCGCCTGTCTCGGTATCCCCACGGAACGGGTTGATGCTTTGACGTTTGCCCTAGGGTCCGGGTTGGCGGGGATTGCGGGCTGTGCGGTGACGCTACTCGGATCGGTTGGCCCCAACTTGGGGTCTAGCTATATCGTCGATGCCTTTATGGTGGTCGTGGTTGGTGGCGTCGGCAAGCTGGTGGGTAGCATCGTCGCCGCTCTGGTCATCGGAAGTTTTAGCTACCTGATTGGCTCGGGGACATTCCTGATGGTGTTTGGTGATATTCCCTCACTGGCGGGCTTCTTCGAGTTTTTCGCAACGACGAGTATGGCGAAAGTCATGGTGTTCGCGGCGATCGTGGCATTTTTGCAGGTCAAACCGGCAGGCATGTTTCCCCAAAAGGGTCGCACGATCGATGCTTAACCACCGACCCGATGCGGTTCCCAGCGGTTTAGACGCCGAAGTCGGCGGGATACCAGCGCGATGAAACCCTTCGTAAAACTACGCACGACACCACGCATTTGACGTTATGACTGTTACTTCGCGGCTCAATCGCAATTTTTGGACCAATCGGAAAACGATCGAGGCGATCGTCGTGGTCGCGCTCGGTCTGTTCGTGATGTTTGCGCTCCCGCTGCTACTCTCGGACTTTCGGCTCAAGCTACTCGGGCGTTTTCTCTCGCTGACGATCGCGGCTCTGGGGATCGACTTAATTTGGGGTTATACAGGGATGCTCAGCTTGGGGCATGGCCTGTTTTTTGCCCTTGGTGGCTATGCCCTAGCCATGCACGCCAATTTGCAGTTGCCCGAAGGGCAGATGCCAGAGTTTTTCATGCTTTACGGTGTTTCAGAACTGCCCATGTTCTGGAAGCCATTTGCCTCGTTTCCGTTCACGGCGATCGCAATTTTCACGATCCCAGCCATCATCGCCGGACTGCTGGGCTATCTCATTTTCCGTAACCGAATTCGCGGCGTTTACTTTTCGATTTTGACCCAGGCCGCGTTGATCGTGTTCTTCAACTTTTTCAATGGTCAGCAAAAGCTAATCAACGGTACAAACGGCCTCAAGACGGACACCGAAACGATGTTTGGTGTCCTGATGAGTTCACCGGAAGCACAGATCGCCTTTTTCCGAATCTCGGTGCTGTTGTTGGTTTTGGGTTATCTGCTCTGTCGCTGGTTGACGTCGGGTCGGTTTGGCCGCTTGCTGATTGCAATCCGTGACGATGAAAGCCGGGTACGCTTTTCTGGCTATGACCCGACGGGTTTTAAGGTTTTGGTGTTCGCAGTTTCGGGCGCGTTGGCTGGGATTGCTGGAGCACTTTATACGGCGCAGTCCGGCATTATTACGCCGAGTGCGATGGAGGTTTCAACCTCGATCGAGATGGTGATCTGGGTGGCGGTCGGTGGTCGGGCAACCCTGGTCGGTGCAATTATCGGCACGCTCTTGGTGTCCTACGCACGGACATTTTTAAGCGAAGAATTTCCGGCAGTCTGGCTCTTTTTCCAAGGGGCGTTATTCCTGATCGTGGTGACGGCGCTACCGGATGGAATTATGGGTGTGATCCGCGATCGCCTGTGGCCGTTCCTCCAGAATCGTCTGGGTTTAACACCGATCGTTCCGTTCCCCAGTTTGACCGATCCCGAGGTGGAATACGAACGCCAGCAGTTTGAGTCGAAGGATTAAGAGATGGCTGTTCGTCGTTCCTGGATTGATCCGGTGCGTGATGGGTGGGGTTGAATCGTATCGATCGCAACTGCACCACCTTTGACTGAATGCCGCTCCCTAGAGCTTGATGGTCTTTCTGAGTCGTTGTTCTGTCCTGTTAAAACTGTGCCATGAGTAAAATTCTCGAAATCGAAAATTTAACCGTTAGTTTCGACGGTTTCAAAGCCCTGAATAACCTCAACTTCAGCATGGAAGCTGGAGAGCTGCGAACCATCATCGGGCCGAATGGTGCAGGCAAAACCACATTTTTGGACATCATCACCGGTAAGGTACAGCCCACCGAAGGCACGGTTACCTTCAAAGGTCGTAATCTGGCGAAAATGTCTGAACACGCGATCGCTCGGTTTGGGGTGGGTCGCAAATTTCAAACGCCGCGCGTCTATCTCAATCTCACCCCACGCGAAAACCTAGAGCTATCCTGTAACCGCAGCAAAAACGTCCTAGGCTCCCTGTTTCGCAAGCAGTCCAGCGGTGAACGTCGGACGATCGTCGGACTGCTCGAAACGATCGGCCTTGTCGCCAAAGCCGATATCGCCGCTGGGTTGCTCTCCCACGGTGAAAAACAATGGCTCGAAATCGGGATGCTCGTCGCCCAATCTCCGGATCTGCTGCTAGTCGATGAGCCCGTCGCTGGACTCACCGATGAAGAAACCTTTCAAACGGCAGAACTGCTGAACTCCCTAGCCCAAAGTCATTCGATTATCGTCATCGAACACGACATGGAATTTGTCCGCGAGATTGCCCGCCAGGTGACGGTCTTACACCAGGGGACAGTTTTATGTGAGGGTGATATGGATACGGTGCAAAGCGATCCGCGCGTGATCGAGGTCTATTTGGGACACAGTGAGGATGAGGAGGATGAGGCCGCTTAAGTTCATCGGGCATTGCCAACCTGACACCCCCCTTTCGTTTAGACGTTTATTCAAGTAGCGATCGTGACCACCACCCCACTTGCCACCACTGACACCGATCTGATGCTCCGAATTTCGGGTCTGAATGTGTATTACGGCCAAAGCCACATCCTCCGCAACGTTGATTTGTCCGTCCCCCAGGGCAAGATGGTTTGCTTGATTGGGCGTAACGGCGTCGGCAAAACCACGATGCTCAAAACGATCGTCGGTTTGCTAGCACCCAAAAGTGGCACGATCGAGCTCGGCGGTATACCGATCACCCAATCCCCCACCGATCGACGGGCACGGATGGGCATCGGCTACGTGCCCCAGGGACGGGATATCATCCCGCGTTTGACCGTAGAGGAAAACTTGATTTTGGGTTGCGAAGCGCGTCCGACGGGACGGACAGGTAAAGAAAAAATCTTGCCGGAAATTTTTGAGTTGTTCCCGGTCTTAGAAACGATGCTAGGTCGGATGGGCGGTGACCTGTCGGGCGGTCAGCAGCAACAACTGTCGATCGCGCGAGCGCTGATGGGCAAACCGCAACTGTTATTATTGGATGAACCCACCGAGGGCATCCAGCCTTCGATTATTCTCGAAATTGAAGCAGCAGTGCGGCGAATCATCGAAAAAACCGGGATTTCGGTCTTGTTGGTCGAGCAGCACTTGCACTTTGTTCGTCAGGCGGATTATTACTACGCCATGCAAAAAGGCGGGATCGTGGCATCGGGTTCTACGAAGGAGCTCAATAACAGCATCATCCAAGAATTTTTGGCGGTCTAGACACCGATCGATACTCAAGGCTTGGCGGGAGCGAGTCTGGTTTCTTTCCGAGTCGTATGATCGATCGTGCCTCTGCTTGTCCATCCAGATGGCCAGGTTCGGTCAAAGGAGTTCGGTCAAGGGGTTTGGCCAGGGGGTTCGTAACGTTGCCTGCAAAATCCTTGGGAAACTAACATTTAAAGGACTCAGTCCAAGAAACTGGCAACACCAGGATTCGTTTTGATCGCAGCCCTGCTGTTGCTGTCCCTAGCCTGCGATCGTGACTATGTCCATGACCTCCATCTCTCGATCGATCCGTCTGATCACCCTGAGCACTGCCATCGGTCTGCTCGCTCAACCCAGCTTCGCCAAAGATTTTTCCACCACTGTGCCCCAAGATGCACCCGTACTGTTGCAACAGCAAGGCATCCTCGAACCTGGTGACCAAACCTTTGCCGAGGATAATAGCCTATTCGATACCTATAGCTTTACGGGGCAAGCCGGTCAGACGATTCGCCTATCGCTCACCGATGTCACCTTTGATGCATTCCTTGCACTGATCGATACGAACGGTATACAAATTGCAGCTAGCAGCGAGACGGATCTAGACCATCCGGATACGACCGATCGCAATCCAGAATTGGAAATTGTTTTACCCAGCTCGGGAACCTATACGATTATTGTGAACGGTCGCGATCAGTTTGCCCGTGGAACGTACGCACTGACGGTACGCGGTGTGGATGCTGGGTTAGCACCGGCTTTGAGTTCCGCGATCGAGCGCCGCCCAGAATTTGGCAGTGCGAGTCTCAGTCAAGATGTGGGTTGGCAGGCTGTGGGCAATCCGACGATGAATGCGATCGCACTGCCAGTGTATCGCTACGTCGGAGATTGTCCCGGTGGTGGAGTGGGACGAATTACGGCGGCATTTCGATCGAACACGACACAACCGGCAGAGGATTTAGAGGTGGAAATTCGCAACATCACGGCGGGGATTGACGATAGTCCCTATCCCCATATTGAGCGAGATTATGACGAAGGTTTAACCTCGGAACGGGCGGATATTGGCTTTAGCGCGGATCAGATTCGTGTGTTTATCGGTCGTCGAACGATAGCGGTGATGCCTGGTCTCAATCAGTTTGAGTATGTCATTAAGGATGGCGATCGGGTGGTGGAGCAGGGCGAGTTTGCGACGCGGGTTGTACCAACACCGATCGTCCAAAATCGTGCGAGCCAGCAGAGTACAGAGCAATACTGTCGCACAGGCGGATCGGTCAGCAGTTGCGATCGGGATGAGATTCGGACTCGCTACATTTGGCAGTGTCCTGCGACCGAATATCCCATTCCACGGGAGTTTGAGTCGTTATTCTCTGAGTTATTTGACTAGGAGTCGGCCAAATCTGAATTAACGTGAGTTCGGGCTGTCAGGTTCCGATCGTCGTTCACTCTCGGCTTCCAACCCCTTCGCCCTTGCCAAAACGTGAATTCGACCAAAAAAAGTCCAGATGAAACACATTTCATCTGGACTTTTTTGATGGGTTGGATCGGTCTGAACCCAACTGATGATCAAGCTCAGAGAGGGAAACCGTTAGACCAATACACGATCATCAATTTCATCAACGATTTAAACCAATGCAGGTTCATTGACCGTGACGAAATCGTTGATCGAGCCAGCCAGAACATCGTTCTCAATCAAGCTCGAATCACTGATGTTGAGCACAACACCAAAGATCTGACCGCCCGAAAGACGAGCGACAAAGTCCGAAGTTCCATCGCTGTTGTAGTCTTCGATCGAGAAGGAGACTTCTTGGAGAATGTCAGCCGAAATGGCAATGCGGTCTACACCCGCCTCGTAGTCTGTAACGATGTCGATACTGAGGGAGGTTTGCGTTTCCACATCCAGTTTTGACATGAATGCGAAGGTGTCCGCACCGTCACCGCCGGTGATTTCGTCAACGCCACGATCGCCCGTCAGGACGTCATCGCCAGCACCACCGTCAACCACATCATCACCATTGCCGCCGAACACGATATCGTCGCCTTCGCCGCCTATGACTTCATCCACACCATCATTACCGTTGACGATGTCCAGACCATCACCAGCGTCTACCATGTCATCACCATCCAAGCTGGCAGCGATGTCATTACCTTCTGCCAGCAAGACCTCATCGTCACCGCCACCCGACGCAACGACGTCGCTGTCGATCGTGCCTGAGATTTCTTCCGATTCATCCGAGGTGATTACGGTGTTGGAATCTTCTGCATTGAGGCTGATTTCCTCCAGGCCGTCACCATCAGAGTCACCGTTATCATCCGAAACAACTTCATAGTCCGCTGTCAAGGCGGAGATGGTGTTACCCCAGTGAATTTGAAGGGTGATTTTGTTTTCGATCAGCAGCGAAACTGCAACTGCACCTGTGCCATCAGCGTCACCACCGATCGACACACCACCCGCATCGAGAACCTCATCCACCACATCCTGCGGCAGCGGTTGATAGAACTCGCTCAGTTCATCCGATAGGGTGATCACTTTGGCAAAGAGTTCTGCCTCAGCAGTCGATTCTTCCGGCGAGTTAAAGCCCGTCCGGATGCTTTCGCCACCATCGCTGGAGAAGCCAATGAGCTGAATTGTGTACTCTTGACCACCCAGTTCAAAGGAGACCGGAGCCACACCGCCGGAGTTTAGGCGCAGACGATCGCCATCGAGAACCGCATCACCGGTGCTATTTCGACTGTTGAAAATATCAAACAGAAACTCGAAGGACAGCGCATCGCTGGCGATATCAGAGACTTCATCAACGGATGAGTCGTCTTGAGCAATCACTTCATCAATGCTACCGGTGTCGTCGAGGGTATCATCGCCTTCACCACCGATCGACGAGTCATCACTCGACGAATCATCGCTCGACGAATCATCGCTCGACGAATCATCGCTCGACGAATCATCACTCAAGGAGGCATCAACTTCATCAACGCTATCCGACGTCTCCGTATCCTCCAACGGATCAGATACACCTTCATCCGTGCTCAACTCATCAAATGCAAGCTTGAGCGTAAATGGAAACTCACCGTTAAATGCTGTATTAACTGTTCCGTTGGTGTATAGCAAATCCCCAAGCGAGAAAATTTCATCGGCCTGAACATCAAATTCAAGACCGTCGAATTGCAGAACGTTAACGAAGCTATCGCCAACGGGGACACCCCACTCAAAGCGGTTATCATCACCACCGTCTGCATCCGAAATCTCGAACACCGCCCCACCCGGTTCGAGCGGTTCGCCGAACAGGCCAAATGATTTACCCGTGATCGATGCAACATCCGCAACATCATCGATCACTTCATCAACGCTATCGCTTCCATCATCTTCCGATGGTTCGAGGATGGCGATCGCATCGCCGGTAAGCTTGCTGCTTTGTGTCCGGACACCGAACTCTTCACCAGTAATATCCTCCAGCGTGATACCGCTAATCACAAAGCTGGTTTCGGTGAGCACACCTTGACCTGCGCCAGGATTACCAGTTTCGATACCAACATCAAACGCACTGGGATTAATACCAGGGTTGCTACCGGGCTTACTCACGCTATCTGCCACAAAACTGGTGGCAATAACATCATCTCCCGTGATGTCTAGACTCTCCAGGATCGCCGCTTCATCATTAGCCAGGTTGAAAAAGACGCCTAAGATGTCATCGGTTGCGGAGACGGAAACGAGTACGCCACCTTCGCTATCAGATAGCAAAATTGTTGCAGAGTTTTTCCCATCACTGAGCGTGAACTCTAGGCCGGTATCCACAACACCTGTGGTGACCGCCGGGTCTACGTCAGTGGATGTGGATGGATCGATGACCTCTTCATCTACGCTGGTCGTCGAGATCGCGGAATCATCAATGATGTCCTCGTCGATCGCGGTAGTCGTAGTGTCATCGACGGTTACAGATGTTAGGTCTTCCATAATAAGTACTACTTAATTGCGTGAGTTTGAGTAAGGTTGGTGCAACGGACAGTTCAAGCAGCAGACACAAATGATGCGTGCATTTGGTTGGACGATCGATCGTGCACGTCTAGGATCGGATGAGACCCTAGGGTATAGCCAATAAACTAGGGACGGATGTGTATCGATTGATGAACCACTCGTCGTGTTTCAGGGTGAAGCAGGGCAACTCAACCAAAGGGCTGAGGTTGCTTCAGACCTAGAACCGCGTGCCTAGAACGTTCTTGTCCAGAGAACGTTAGGATGCATCGTCGATGGCGATCGTGCCATAGCAAACCTGCCATTGGAGATTGCATCCTGCCATCTCGCTGCCATCACGATCGAGTGTTCGTGTCTCTAAGGTTACAGTTGTCTTCGACGCTTATCGGCTTGACGGGGTTCCTGACCAGGCTATAGTTCTTAATAAAGCTAGAGTCTTGGATCGATGGGGGTTGATCACCCAACCGGAGCTTGATCTGTCTGCCCTCTGAAAGTATTCCCATTCTTCTCGGAAAAACTGACTCACACGGAGAACTTGCTCGGATAATTACACCGAGGCACAAACAGACAGAGGCGATCGTTCCGTGCTCGTTTGTGTGGGTTTTAACGGACAACGCAAGACTTGAGCAATTGAACCTGAGACTCGCAATGGGCATTGATCACCGGAATGGTCGCCTGGAGCGACAACTTGAGGGGTGAGCTTTCTGCGTGAAAATACTGAAGTGTGAAGTGATTAAAGCAAGATCCAACCGTTTTTTAAAGACTCGATAAAGTTAGTACGATCACGATAGACGTGTCAGGGTGTCGCCCCTATAGTTAAGGGTGTGGGGGCGATACACCCGATCTATGCTTGTGTCGCACTAATGCTCAACCACTCAGGTCAGACCCAAAAGGTGCATCTAGAGTAGTGACAGCAGGGAAGCCTCCCAAAATCTGCACTATCTTTAGTCTTTAACCTCGTAACCCTCGGACTCATGAAAAAAATTCTTCAAACCACCACTACCGGCACTCTTCTCGGACTCTCTTTTCTCGTTATCAGCTCTGATGCAGCCTTCGCAGCACCACCAACCAGCAGCAGTATTGCGAACTGCAAAATTGTTGGTAGTGATGGGCTTTGGTCAACTATCCTGTCCGGTACAAACCCCGTTGCCTGTACTTCTGTTAACGAAACCAATGACACGGGCAGTAAAGGCAATCTGATCAGTTACCTCAACGGCACAAAGACGTTTGACGGAACGAGTGCGGGTGGTCTGTTCTCCACGTCTTCGTTCACTCAATTTGCTACGGGTTACGACTCTAACGATTTCAACACCACCGTTGGTTACACCAGTTCTTGGAGCCTGTTTGGCAAATCTGACAGTGGTGGACTTGTAACTGCAAATAATGGTTCTTCCTCTGGTAACTATAGCTTTGACTTGGCTAATAGTTTCTATGGCGACGTCGTTGTCAGCGTTAAAGCCGCTACTGAGTACTTTACATACCTCTTCACTAATGTAAGTGGTGCTGATGTTTTGACGGGTAAGTTCTCCTTGCCAAATACTAAGGGCTTATCTCACCTGTCGATCGCGACAGCCACGAAGGCAACCCCGAGCCCGTCGCCGAGCCCGTCGCCTTCACCGAGCCCGTCACCGTCGCCGAGCCCGTCACCGTCGCCGAGCCCGTCACCGTCGCCGAGCCCGTCGCCTTCGCCGAGCCCGTCGCCTTCGCCGATTCCGGTTCCTCCGGTTCCGGTTCCGACTCCGACCGAAATCCCTGAGCCTTCCACCGCTTTGGGCCTCCTCGCCTTCGGTGCTGTGGTCAAACTAGCACGTCGTCATCACGTGAAATAAAGTCAGAGGTTGAATGGAGCCGATCGAAATGCCTGTGGGCTTCGGCTCCATTCCCCCACTTTCCACTTGAGTCCGTGGTTACACCATTCTTGAGCCCAAGAGTTAGGATCTGAGCAGTCCTAGCTCTTTTTTTATGAGCGGCGAGAGGACTAACAACGTGTTGAGTTCCGGTTAGAAGCCAAGCCCAAAGCTCACGGATAACACGCACGGAAAGGGAAATGATGCCATATCATTCTGCGTGAACTTTAAGATATCCCACAAAAAATCGCTGCCCTCGTTACAAAAGCACGCGAAATCCCGGTCTTCGATCACCTCTAGATAAAGAATTATCATCACAGCGATCGCACAGGAAAAAATCCTCTTAGGCTAGCGATGAGTCGGCGCGAATTGGACAGTCCCAGAGAATCAATGCTGTGGATACCAGAGCATGGGGTTGTTCCCAATTTTTTTATGCGCCAGTCTGCACCATGCTTGCATGGGCAATCACAACACCATAAACACTGACGGCAATGAGATGGGGAAATTGCAATCCGTGTTTTCAGTCGTGGCCGCAGTGGCGATCGCGATTGATTTTGTTTTGCTTCAGACGCTCTGACTACCACCGAACTACTATCGGACGATCCCTATGAAACTTGCCTATTGGATGTACGCTGGCCCCGCTCATATCGGCACGCTACGTGTTGCCAGCTCGTTCAAAAACGTTCACGCGATTATGCACGCGCCGCTGGGCGATGATTATTTCAACGTCATGCGATCGATGCTGTCGCGCGAACGAGACTTTACGCCCGTGACGGCAAGTATCGTCGATCGGCACGTCCTCGCCCGAGGTTCCCAAGATAAGGTCGTTGAAAATATTACCCGCAAAGATGCCGAAGAAAGCCCGGATTTAATCGTTCTCACGCCGACCTGCACCTCCAGCATTTTGCAGGAAGATCTCGAAAATTTCGTCAAGCGTGCATCCCTCGAAACCAAGGGCGATGTGTTGCTTGCGGATGTGAATCATTACCGCGTCAATGAGCTACAGGCCGCCGATCGTACCCTGGCGCAAATCGTCGAATATTACATCGCTAAAGCTCGCAAACACGGCACTTTGGCGGAGGACAAAACCCCCTATCCGTCGGTGAATATCATCGGCATGTCCACCCTCGGATTTCACAATAATCACGACTGCACCGAGCTAAAAAAGCTCATGGCCGAGCTGGGGATCACGATTAACGCGATCATTCCCGAGGGTGCATCGGTGGAATCCCTCAAGGAACTGCCCCGCGCCTGGTTTAACCTGTTGCCCTACCGCGAACTCGGTCAGATGACGGCGGAATTCCTCAAGCGTGAGTTTGATATTCCGGCGATCGAGATTACGCCGATGGGTGTGGTTGAGACGGCACGCTGCATTCGTGCGATTCAAGCGTTGCTCAATGAGCGTGGCGTCGGCGTGAATTATGAGGATTTCATCGATGAGCAAACCCGCTTTGTGTCGCAAGCGGCCTGGTTTTCACGCTCGATCGACTGTCAAAACCTGACGGGCAAAAAGGCGATCGTTTTTGGTGACAACACCCACGCCGCCGCGATGACGAAAATCCTGGCGCGGGAGATGGGCATTCATGTGGTCATGGCTGGAACCTACTGCAAATATGATGCGGACTGGTTCACCGAGCAGGTCTCGGAGTACTGCGATGAGGTGCTGATCAGTGAGGATCACACGGTGATCGCGGACAAAATCGCCAAGCTGGAACCGGCGGCGATCTTTGGGACGCAGATGGAGCGCCACGTGGGTAAACGGCTCGATATTCCCTGCGGCGTGATCGCGGCGCCGATCCACATCCAAAATTTCCCGGTGGGCTATCGTCCGTTCCTGGGGTATGAGGGCACAAACCAGATCGCGGATCTGGTCTATAACTCGTTTACCTTGGGCATGGAGGATCACCTGCTGGAGATTTTCGGTGGTCACGATACGAAGGAGGCGATCACGGCGACGATTTCGACGGATACGGATCTGAGCTGGTCGAAGGATGGTCTCGCGGAGTTGCAGCGTGTGCCGGGTTTTGTCCGTAATAAGGTGAAGCGCAATACGGAGAAGTTTGCCCGCGATCGTGGCATTAGCCAAATCACGGCAGAGGTGATGTATCAGGCGAAGGAGGCTGTGGGGGCGTAGGTTTGGGTGTTCCGGGTTAGGGATATTGGAATGGTGTGATTGAGTTTAACGGGCGTACTGTGGTGCGTCCGTTTTTTTTGGGTGAAGGGTGAGTTGATGGCGTATGTTTATAGTTTGGTTTGTGAGGATGGGTCGTTTTATACCGGTTCGACGCGGGATCTGGAGCGGCGGTTATGGCAGCATCGATCGGGTCGGGGGGCGAAGCATACGCGATCGCGGTTGCCGGTGCGGTTGGTGTTTGCGGAGTTTTATGAGGATGTTTCGGAGGCGTTTGCGCGGGAGAAGCAGATCCAGGGGTGGAGTCGGCGGAAGAAGTTGGCGTTGATCGGGAGTGATTGGGAGGGGTTGATCGAGGCGGCGAAAAATCGTCAAGGAAAGGAGAATGAGAATTCCGATGAGCCCTGAGCCTGTCGAAGGGCGGTCT
>RDYZ01000448.1 GCA_004293855.1 Oscillatoriales cyanobacterium
CCCCGAAGCCCGCGATCGCTTCGTAGAACTAGACCTCCAAATCTGGAACCCATTTTTACAAACCAAACCCGGTTTTATCCGTAAAGCAATTTGGCTCGATCGCAACGATGATCACCGCATTATTGTCCTGGTTGAATGGTCCGATCACGCACTGTGGAAAACCATCACCCCGACGGAAGTCGCAACCATCACCCAACAATTTGACACCCAGTTTGCAACCCCCTATCAACTCGTGATCAGCCGAGAACTTCAACCCATTTCCTAAGCCAAAATTCCAAAAGATTAGCAATAACCTACAGCTTATAAATCCGCCTGAATTTCAGCGATCGAGATCGTCTTACATTCCTGGTAAATCTCCCCCGGATCGGGTAACGCGATCGTGGTAAATTCGCGAACGATATCGTCAAATAACGTATTAACTCGATCGGCAAACTGCCCCAGATTAAAACACTGACCCCGATCGCGTACACGTTGGGTCATGGCACGGCGCTGGACGGGATTACCGATGAGCTTGAGCGTACGGTCAATCAACGCCTTGATCGTCGTGACTCGATAGCCCGACACACCCTCAACCACAATTTCTTGCTGACCACCACCGTCAAAAACGATCGGAATACACCCCTGTTGCATCGCCTCCACCGTCGCCATGCCAAAATGTTCCACCCGCTCCGGCAAAAACTCATCCAAACCGCACAGATGCCAAAACAAGCTCGCACGACGATAGAGGTCGTTCACCTGATCTAAGGGCAGATTAACGTGCAGCTCGATCGCCCGATCTAACCTCGCTTCGACGCGCAATTGCTCCAGATACTCACTTTCGCCTGCGCTGCCGCCCACCAACATCAACCGCCAACCCTGAAGCCGATCGGGATCTTGATCACGCAACTGCCGAAAAGCCCGCACCATCTCCCATTGCTTCTTATTACCACCGGGGTCAAAACGAGCAACGGAAAGGATGATCGATTCCCGTGGTGGTGTGGTGGTGGTGAGGCTGGGGGTGACGACGGGTGGATAAATTCGGAGGCTGGGTTCAAGGTTCCACAGCTTGCGAATCCAACGTTCGGTGTATTGGCTATTGGCGATGAGGAGGGTGTAGCGATCAGCGGCGAAGTGGGCATCGCGCCAAGAGTCGGGAAAATGGCAGAAAAAGAGGGAGATCGGCGATCGTGGTTCCACGCGGGTGAGCTGATTGGCGTTAATGAAAATATCAAAGTCTGCACTGCGCTCAGACACTGGTGTAAAAGGATTCTGGGTCATTTCCGCCGTGACCCAGGTTCCGTCAATCTCGGCATTTTGCCGATCGAAAAACGGCAGCGGTAGGATCTCGACCTGACAG
>RDYZ01000208.1 GCA_004293855.1 Oscillatoriales cyanobacterium
GTCCGCAATCGAATCACGGTGGAACCGCTCAACTCACCACTCCCCGCCTCGATCGTCACATCTTCAAAGCCTGAACCATCCAGCAATTGCAAACTGTCACCAGAACTAAAGCCCTGAATCCGATCGATCGATTGGGTATCGAGGCTATAAATATCGCGCCCTAGACCACCGATCAAGGTATCATTCCCCGGCCCGCCGTACAGTTGATCGTCACCGTCCCCACCACCGAGTAAATCGTCGCCACTGCCGCCGTAGAGTAGATCCGCGCCATCACCGCCGTAGAGCGCATCGACGCCATTACCACCGCTGAGGTAGTCGTTCCCGAAACGTCCACTGAGGTAATCATTACCATCACCACCCGCGATGCCGTCGTTGCCATCGTTCCCGAGCAGATAATCGTTCCCCCCCAAACCCAACAGCAGGTCATCCCCATCGTGGCTAATGATAAAGTCGCGGCTTGCGGAACCGGTCACGATGTCGTCACCAGTATTGACGGCGATCGCGCGGTTGGGGGTGTCGGTTAAATCTCGAGTTGCACCGGGATTGGTGTCATTGTCGGTGATACTAATGCCGATCGTAGACAACGATAGACCATTAAACCGGCTGTCACCGCTGGTACTGCTGGGGGTAATTTCGCTGCGGCGTGAGCCGTCGTTGGTACGGTTATCGCCGAGCGAAACGATGACAAATTGAGGCGTATTCCAGTTTGTGGGGGTGAAGGTCAGGCTGGTGGTACTGAGACTGAGGGCGGGATCGTTCAGCTCAAACTGGAGTGTGACCAGCTCGGATGGTTGCAAGCTGAGCCGGACAGCATAGACGTCGGCGTCGGTGAGCCCTTCGATCGCCTGGGTTGATCCGGCGGTCTCGAAGAAGGAGATGATGTCAACCTGGGAAAATTCGTAGGCGCCGAGGTCGGGGCGAGTATCCCGCACAAAGCCGCGTTGATCGATGGTGAAGGTAGAGCCGATCGCGGCATTGATCGCGGGGCTCCCGTTTTGCAGGGCGTGGGTTTGGATGTTGCCGCCATTGTTTTGGAGCGGGCCAAGCAATGGATCAACACTCAGAACACTTGTGCCCGTAACGCTACCATCTTTGATGATATTGCGACCACTGAAAACGAATGAGCCACCAACCCCAGTGGTCAGACCGACATCAACACCACCGATAGAGTTGGCAACAATGCTATTTTCAAGGGTGAGGGTAACTCCGAAGGAATTCTGTATCCCAAGACCACCAATAAAAGAAAACGTACTGGAGGTACTGTTAAAGGCGATCGTGGACTGACGGATCGTTGCGGGCGCAAAAAAGAAACCACCACCACCTGAGGATGAAGCTGCATTGCCAGAAATGGTCGAGTTTTGGATGGTTAAACCCGTAGCTGAGGAGCTATTGTAAACACCACCACCATACCCGGCGGAGTTATTGGCGATCGTGGTGTTGTCAATCTGTGCCTGACGCGCAATAGAAATCCCCCCCCCACGCGCTGCGGTATTCCCAGAAATGGTGGAATTTTGGATAGTCAAATCTGAGGATAAGGCCGTGGAGATACCTCCACCATTGCCAGGGGTGACATTACCCGTGATCGTTGTTGCATCAATCTTCAACCGACCTGTGTTGACAATACCGCCACCACCCTTAATATTGGTGGTGGATTGATTCCCAGATATCGTACTGGACACAATTTGACTAGTACTCGACAATGTGCCGGTATAAATTGCACCACCATCCGGGGCGATATTGTTGAGAAACTGAGAATCTGTAATCGAAAAATAACCTTGATTATTAATCGCACCACCCGGTTCCGTAGGGGCTTCATTACCCGAAAGAGTTGAGGCTTCCAAGATCAACTTCGAGCCTGAATCTGCGATAAAAATCGCACCGCCACCATCGCCACCGGCGGAATCGTAGCCATTACGCAGGGTGACATTGCGTAGGGTTAACTGAGCACTATTGAGCAGGTGAAACAATCGATCGCGATCGGTAACAGAAATACTTTCCCGCCACTCGATAATCGTAGCCGCGTCGTCAATTCCCTCGATCGTCAGAGTCTTACCATTCAGATCAAGATCTCCCGTCGCTCCCAGATCTTCTGAGACCCCAATGATCGACAGTTCATAAACCCCCGCCGCCAAACGGATCGTTCCCCCACTGGGCGTATCGCGTATCGCTTCACGTAACGATATGCCGCCAATACTATTAAACTCGTCAGTAAAAATCGTTGGGTCTGCCATCGTCTCTTCAAATGCCCGCTGCCAAAATCTGTGCGGATAGTTTGATTCTAGGGGTCTAGTTTGTCGATGTCAGTTTGGCTTAACAGATTGTTCGAGATAACCCACGGCACACAGGAGCGTCAGCCCATAGGATGCTAGTTTGAAGCATTGCCGTCTTGCTCCACAATGCAACCGTACAACCTGGGCTATTGCTTGGCCTTGGTTCTGGCTGCTCGCTTAATTTCGCCCCGATCGCCGATGACGCTCCTTTCTTTTTTGCTACAAGCTTCCTGGCCGTTGCTCGCTCTGTCGATTCTGGCGGGCTTCGTCAGTGGGGGCAGTAGCGCTGGGCTGCTGGCGTTAATTGGCCGTGCGATCGCCGCTGACCCCAACCAAGTGTCGATCGGTGTGCCGTATTTTGTCATCCTGGGCATCCTTGCCCCCGCCTCGGCGATCGTCTCTCAGTTGGCCTTAATTCGCCTGTCCCAAACCGCTGTCCTCAATCTGCGGCTGCATTTGGCACGGCAAATCCTGCGATCGGACTTGCAACGCATTGAAACCCTAGGCGCACCGCGTTTGCTGGCGACGCTCACCGATGACGTACAGATGATCTCAGCGGCCATCTCGACGCTGCCCTTAATTTGTATTGACTTAGCGGTGGTGGTGGGCTGTTTTGGTTATATCGCGGTGTTGTCGTGGCAGGTGTTACTCATGGTGGTGGCGCTGATGGTGGTAGCGATGGGGAGCTGTTTTGCACTAATTCGTCAGGGGAAATATTGGCTGACCCGATCGCGCAATGAACAGGATCGGCTGTACGGCCATTTTCGGACGATCGCTGCGGGTTTTAAAGAACTCAAACTGCACCGCCACCGTCGCCGCGCTTTCTTTGATCAGGATTTATTCGTGAGTGCCGATCGGTTTCGTCACCAAAATGAACGGGGGTTGATGTACGTCACCGTTACCAGCAGTTGGGGCAAATTTATCTTTGTGCTGGCGATGGGTTTTATTTTATTTTCGTTGCCGCAGATCATGACCGTGCCAACCACGACGTTATCGAGCTACATCGTGATTTTCACCTATCTCATGCTGCCGCTCGAAAAATTGGTCGCGAAACTGCCCATTTTTAGCCAAGCCAACGTCGCCCTCGAAAAAATTGACCAGCTTGGTTTATCGGTGTCTGCGGCTCGATCGGCGGAACCCAACCCCCAAACTCCCCACCCCCCCCGATCGCCTGCCCCGTCCTTACCCCCCCGCCATGCTTGGCACAGTCTCGAACTGCGCCAAATCTCCCACACCTACCGCAGCGACAGCGACGATCGCCCCTTTACCCTCGGGCCGATCGACCTACAATTTACGCCGGGAGAAATTGTGTTTATCGTTGGCGGTAACGGCAGCGGTAAATCAACCCTAGCGAAGCTGATCACGGGTCTATATACGCCGGATCATGGCGAAATTGCGATCGATCAGTGGGTCATCACCGATGCCGATCGGGAGGATTATCGCCAATACTTCGCGGCAATTTTTGCCGATTTTTATCTTTTTGAGCGACTCCTCGGTCTCGATCGCCCCGATCTCACCCCTGCGGATCTCGATCAACTGGCTCAGACCTACATCACCACCCTTCAGCTCGATCGCAAAGTCCAAATTCAAGCCGGTCAACTGTCCACCACAGCCCTATCCCAAGGCCAACGCAAACGCCTTGCCCTGTTGACTGCGCTCCTAGAAGATCGCCCGATTTATTTATTTGATGAATGGGCAGCGGATCAAGATCCCCAGTTTAAGGATCTGTTCTATCGCGAGGTTTTACCAGAACTAAAACGGCGGGGCAAAACCACGATCGCCATTACCCACGACGATCGATATTTTGACCTTGCCGATCGGGTGATCACCCTCGAATACGGACAGCTTGTTTAACGCCTCCGTTTAACGCCTCCGCTCGGCCTTGAGTGGCGGTGTTTGTCCTACCGGGTCAACTCAAATTGGGTCAACTCAAATTGGGTCAACTCAAATTGGGTCAACTCAAACCGGGTCACCCCGATCAGGGTGAACCGTAGCTAATCTTGTCTGACTCGTAGGACGGTGGTTCCATATGAATCGTCACGCGCACAGGGCTATAGCGTTGTTCGAGTTGGGCTTCGACGGCTTCCGTAATCGTATGGGCCTGACGCAGATCCGTCGCGTCTACGATCAAGTGCATATCGATAAACACCTGACGGCCAATGAGGCCACGTGAGGCAATGTCGTGGCAGTTAATCACGCCAGGAACCTGCATCACCACCTCATGGATCGCTTCCGGTGCGATCGCCATTTCGTCCACGAGCCACGGAAGATTTTCCCGCAGCACTTCCCAGCCGCTACGAAACACCAAAAACGCCACGGGAAATGCCAACACCAGATCAAGCCAGCCTTGACCCAAAAACACACCGATCGACCCTGCAATCACGGTTAGCGTAATCCAGATATCGCTCATGGTGTGGTGAGCGTCAGCAATTAGAATTTTGCTCCCCAGCTTGAGCCCAATTCGCCGCTCATAGAAGGCGACAAAGATATTAATCCCCACCACGATCAGCATCCACCACAGCATAAATGGTTCAATTTCGGGAACCCGTGCCCCAAAAAAGATGCGATTGAATGCACTCTGGACAATCTCCAGGCAGGCCACCCCGAGAAAGGCCACAACCCCCAGAGCGCCAACGGCTTCGTACTTGTGGTGACCGTAGGGGTGATCGCGATCGGGCTGAGGCGATGAAAATGACATCGCAATTAAGCCCAAAACATTGTTCGCGCTATCGGTCACGCTGTGGAGGGCATCGGCCATCAGACTTAGGGAGCCGCTGCGCCAGCCAAGCCCCGCTTTGATCGCCAACACCACCACATTCAGCACCAGAACAAACAGTAAAACCCGGTTAACTTTGGGACGATAATCTTGAGACATAGCCAAACTCACAAGCCAAACTCATGAACCGAAACGTGTAAACCGAAACTCGTAACCCCAGCCGCCTTGCTACGACTGACCCACACCTGACCCACAAACGCTGCTCGCGGCTTGGATGACAGCTTGCCGATCGCTAGCCGATCGTGATTTTGGGTCACACCGCGATTCAGTATAAATACGGAGGTTTTTCCCATACACTGTGGAGGGGAGTCATCGACTGCGATCCATGTCTACCCCGTCGCCCCAAGGAAGCCTCGATGAATCAGACCCCGTAAATTGAACCGGTTTTGAGAGAAGATTTCACACATCAACTCTCCGGAGGAACGGGCGACACGATGAACAATACGATCGGATCGTTACGGAGACTACCGCAAAGCTCAATCTTCTCGTACTTTAAAGTCAGTCTGCATCAGACCTACGGTATCGGATAAGCGCCCCTCACGGTTTAAACTTCAGTTTCTATTTCAGTTTCGACAATTTTGTTATGCAAGCATCCAAGAAGCGATCGTCGCTGGCGGCTCTGAGCCTAAAGACGGTTGGTATCATTCTCATTATCTCGTCTCTGATCGACTACATCATTCTGCCGATTCCCTATCAGCCGCTTGATGTTGCGTGGCGTATCAACCTTGCTTCGACGTTTGTGGATCGCGGCATCATCCCGATGATTGGTATCGGGTTGATGTTTACAGGGTACAAGATGGACACCGATGAGGGGCGGGGCGGTAGCGTTACGAAAAAGTGGCTATATCTGCCCTTCTGGGGTTTAGTCCTTGCCGCTGCTCTCGGTTTGTCCTTCCTGTTGTTAACGCCGATGCACCTTAACGATGTGCGGGTGGCGAGTCAGGAGAGACTGGCCGCGATCGAGACGGAAGCCCGTCGCGTCGAAAGTAATTTCAACGCGCAACTTGGCACGGAAGAGTTTCAAACCCAGCTCGAACAGCAGCAGATCGAAGCGAAAGCCCAGTTTAAGAGCCTGCTCGAAAATCCCGATCGCCTGCAAACGGTAATCGATAGCCCTGACACGCCGGATGAAATTAAGGCTGTGCTTGAAGAAGCGAAAACCAATCCCCAGGCTTTGGATGATTTCTTTGCGGAGCGGGTCGCCAATATTCCGGAGCAGGTGATGGGTCGTGTGCGTGAACAACAGGAAACACAAACACGCCAAGTGGGTCGCGAGGCGAGCAAGTCCGCGATTCGTGTGGGTCTGAGCAGTCTGCTGCTTTCGATCGGCTACATCGTCATCAGTTGGACCGGACTGAAGGGAATGATGAGCCCGCGTCGTTAGTGGTGTTGTGCGTCGTTGTCGGTGCGCGATCGGACGCCTTCCGTGGCTCCTCGGTTTGTATCGTTTAGCCCAACCCGGATCGATCTAGGAGATCTTGGATCATCCGACCCTGGATCACGGCCCGCCCGGACAGGAAACGACCCACACAATTCAATACGCATCAAGATGCCTTAACCGGTATCCGCAACCGGCATCAGCGTGCATTGTGAAAGCAGCTTCAATGGATGGATTCTGTCCTCTGATTGAAGCTGTTTTTGTCCGGAGCTATGATCCCTGGAGGAATTGCAATGTTTTCGATTTATATCCTGACCTACAACGAGGAAATCGATATTGCAGAGTGCATTGAATCGGCCCTGTTGTCGGATGACGTCATCGTGGTGGATTCCCTAAGTCACGATCGGACGGTTGAGATTGCGGAACGCTACCCGGTGCGGGTTGTTCCCCATGCGTTTGAGAGTCACGGTAAACAGCGCACCTGGATGCTAGAACAGGTGGAGACCAAATACGATTGGGTGTATATCCTAGAAGCGGATGAACGGATGACGCCGGATCTGTTTGCCGAGTGTGTGCAGGCGTCGCGATCGGGCGAGCATGACAGCTACTTTGTGGCGGAACGGGTGATGTTTATGAATCGCTGGATTCGCCACAGTACCCAATACCCGCGCTATCAGCTTCGCCTATTTCGGAAGGGATCGGTGTGGTTCGATGATTATGGTCATACGGAGCGTGAAGTTTGCACCGGAACGACGGGATTTTTGAAGGCGACCTATCCGCACTATACGGCGGGCAAGGGGCTGAGTCGCTGGCTGGATAAGCACAATCGCTATTCGACGGATGAGGCGATCGAAACGCTGCACCAATTAGAATCCGGGCGAATTCTGTGGAAGCAAATGTTTTTTGGGGAATCGGAGGTCAAGCGTCGCCATGCTTTGAAAAGCCTGTCGCTCCGGTTGCCATTTCGTCCCGTGATTCGCTTCCTCTATATGTACTTCGGTTTGGGGGGGATTTGGGATGGCCGTGCCGGGTTGGCGTGGTGCGTGTTGCAAGCGTTTTATGAGTACATCATTGTTTTGAAGACGCGCGAACTGCGAGAGCTACCGCCGGGGAGCCACATTCGATCGGGTTCGATCGCCAAGACACCCCAGACGAACACTGCGACCAGTACACGCATGTCCTCTGAACGCTAATACCCATTAATAGGACTCAATCGATCTAAAGGTCTCCGGCTCCGCAGAGCGCGTTACTCAGGTCGATCCAGCGAGAGGTATCCAGTTGTTCCGCGCGAGCTTCCGGGTCGATCGCCAGGTGATCAAACGTTGCTAGGAGCCGATCGCGATCGATGATATTGCCCAGATTATTCCGCAACATTTTGCGCTTGTTGGCAAAACCCACTTTAACAATGCTCGCCAGATGTTTCGGATCGTGGGCGGGGGTGACGATCGGGCGGGGGATCAGACGGATAACGGCGGATTCCACCTTTGGCGGTGGCTTGAAGGCGGTGGCGGGAACGGGACACACCAGTTCACAGTCGGCCAGATATTGCACCCGCACCGACAGCGCTCCAAAGGATTTGGTTCCGGCGACGGCACTGAGCCGATCGGCGACTTCTTTTTGCACCAGCAGGACAATCTCCTGAAAGGGTGTGGGGTTGGGCTGGGCGATCGTGCCGAGGAGTTTTTCGAGGATCGGGCCGGTAATGTTGTAGGGAATGTTGGCGACGACTTTGGTTTGGCCGTGGAAGCGATCGGCAAAGTTGGCGGTGAGTGCGTCCACATCCAAGGCGAGAAAATCACCTTGCAGCAGCAGAAAATTATCGCGTTCACCAAATTTCGCCACGAGGGGATCGCAGAGATCGCGATCGAGTTCCACCGCCACCACGGACTCGGCGCGTTCAAGTAAACGGTGGGTGAGAACGCCTTTACCGGGGCCAATTTCGAGGATGCGATCGCTGGAACCCAGGTGAGCCGCTGCAATGATTTCATTCAGAACGCGATCGCTCGTCAGCCAGTGTTGACCAAAGCGTTTACGCGGTTGATGGCCGCTGGGTCTTGCTTTTTTCGCTTTATTCTCAGCGGCACGATTGGCAGCATTGAACCGACGCTCAAACTGTTCAGGGGTCAGGGGTTTAGGAGAATAGTCCCGGTGTTTGGTGGTTTCGCGGGGTTCCGGTTCCGAACTCGGCGCGGACTCCGATCCTCGAAGTTTGGGTTTTTCTGGGTTGGCGGGTTTGGATTGTTTGGCAGCTCCAAATTTGCTCGCAAAGGCGGGGCGATACTTCTTCGATTTGGCTTTGGCCTTGGGGTTGCCCGATCGTGAGGCACTGGGCGATTTGGAGGAACGTTTGGACGACTTGGACGACTTGGACGACTTGGAGGATTGATCTGAATCGGTCATATTGGCTGGAACTCTGAAACTGGAGTCGGAAACTGGGGGGCGGTCAGGTTAACCGGAGCAAGTTAAGTTTGCAGCGATACATCGGGATCGAGGCGAACACCTAAGCGCCGTGATGCACAGTTTTGACCCACTTCAACCGCTTCGGACGAAAGGCCATCCGGGTTGTGGTCGCCGCCATCACGACGATCCAATGCAACATGTAAATTGTGCCGCGAATCGCTTGCCCAAAGGCGGAAAACCAGGATAAGGATTGAGCCTGTTCAGCGGCAACGCGACGTAAACCGCAGCTAATCCAGGACAGGGTTAAGACGGCGGACATCAGCGTAATCGGTAGCCAAACGGGTAGATGTCCCAGGGCGATCGCGCCGATCGCATCGGGGATCGCCGCTGCCGGTAGCAGGTATTGCGCACCAACAAAAATCACCAGATCAAGCCGCTTCATGGGACTGAGCCGATCGCTCGTCAGCAACCGCCAATAGTCCATATACCGCTGGTAACCGCCCTCTGCCCAGCGCGATCGCTGATGCCACAGGGCGATCGCGGTGGTTACCCCTTCCTCGTACACCGCAGGCCAGGTGGTGCAGCGGACATCCCAACCGTCCAGATGGAGCCGCAAACTGAGATCGAGATCATCGGTGATGGTCACTTCATTAAAGTAACCGCAGCGAGAGAGAGCGTCACGACGGACAAACTGGCCGTTGCCGCGCAGTTCACCAATGCCCCCGAGCGCATAACGCTGCCCCTGAAGATAGGCATCAAGCACCATCTCGATCGCCTGTCCCTTCGTCCAAGCATTATCCGTGGCATTAACGATCGCCTTGCGTACCTGGACAGCACCAATTTCCGGGCGATCGAACAAGGGTAAAACCTGCTGTAAAAAGTCGGGATCAACCCGCGCATCAGCATCAAAAACGCCGATTACGTCCGTGCGAATGTGTTGCAGGGCTTGATTGAGTGCGCCGGACTTGCCGCCTCGGGCCTCAGCACCACGGTGGACGACGTGTAGGCGATCGTACTGCTGCGCCAACTGATCGAGTACGGCCCCGGTTTGGTCGCTGCTGTTGTCGTTGATGGCCCAAACTTCGTAGCGATCGCCGGGAAAATCGAGCGTACAGAGCTTTTCGATCGTCTCACCAATCACACTATCCTCGTCCTTCGCCGCCACGAGCAACGCCACACTCGGCCAGAGACGCTCCGCGCTGGGGGGAGAGGTAGGGGGCGAGGCTAGGGCACGGGAGGATAGCGCGTCAGAGCTGGGTGGCTGGAGGCGACGCGACGACGGCAACGGAGTCATGATCGCCCGAAACCCATGCACCCCCAAAATTAACGCCCCGATCGCCCCAACACCAATCCCCCAACTCACCAGATGCAGCAACCCCGTCACCATCCACACCAGCGCCAGCAGCAGCGCCGCCTTGAGCCTGCGGCCACGATAGCCCGCAAAGGAATTGAGTAAATGATCGAGTTGAGCCTCCGAGGTGGACGGATTGACGATCGGACGATCGTGATCCGCACCGGTCAGGAGATCCGGAAATGTTTCCGCCGCCTCCTCGACCAAACGTTGACCCACCAGGGTATTGATCAGAGGTTCTACGTCGCGCATTGCTTGGTTGTTGGAAAGCATCATGTTTAACGGATTGAGTCCATCCCCGCCATCGGTTAAGGGGATAACACATTAGGGGCAGGTTGATGGTGAACGATCGCGTCATTTTTTAGAGACGATGAGACGATTTTTCCCACCAGAATAAAACGACACGATGTCCTGGTCATTTAGTGTCGCATGAACACGCAACGCCCTAGGGACTGGTCGTCGCTCCGCCTGAGCTTGAGTCTACGTTCCATAGGGTTGCATCTCGTGGGCACCGATCACCCAGGGTTCGGATGAGTCAGAATTGTCTGGATCACCACAAATTGCAAATTATTTCGATACGTTAGGATAAAAAGTTCTCACTGAGACAAATTACCGATATGTCCTCTGCAATTCGCAGCCTCCAACCCGCTCCCAAAGGTAAAGTCATGGTTTACATGCCTTACTACAAAACCGCCAACCAACGAAACGCTTTACCCCTTGCAATCAGTCTCTACGATCGCGGTAACCTGGAAGGGGAGCGGAACATCGAAGGCGGCAAAAACGTACCCTTCATCGCGACCTGGAATGTCTCGAGTTTGCCTGCGGACCCTATGCGCTGCCGGGTGCAGTTCGACAACAATGCCGACCTGACCTACGAAACGACGATGGCCAACTATGAGTTCATTAACTACCTCATTGAGGTGCTCATCGTCTTTCAAAAACATCGCATTGCGGATTTCTCCAAAAGCTTTTACAGAAAGCTCCTCAGCATGGATGATTAGAAGCGATGCGCTCGTCTACCGAGAACAACGATCGCCCTACAGTCCAACACTTGCCATACCCCGTACAGCCCGTACGACCCCGAAACCGTCTTAGCTAGGAGGGAAGCGTGCCCACATTGACGAAGTGTCTTTTGATTGGTTCGAGCGAGCCGTACAGCGGAAAAACCGCCACTATCTTGGGACTAGCCAGCCAGCTCCAGGAACGTCAAATCGATTTTACCTATGGGAAACCGATTGGAACCTGCTTTGATGATGCTTTCTCATTGATCACCTGGGGTTGAGCCCCGATCGCGTGCTGCAAACCAGTGTCAACCTGGATGCAAGCACCATCCGCAAGCGTCTATGCGGTGAAGATACCAACAATTATGCCGATCGCATTGCCACCGAAACCGCTGCCGGAACGGATCTGGTGTTACTCGAAGGCGCGGGTAGTTTGGTCGAAGGTGCGCTGTTTGATGTGTCTACGGCACAATTAGCCGAAAAGCTCGATGCACCGGTTTTGTTAGTGGTGCGGTATCGATCGGGTACTTTCGTAGACTCGATCCTGGCGGCTCAAACAACCCTCGGTCGCCGTCTGATTGGTGTTGTAATTAACGACGTGCCGATCGAGGCGATGGACGATATGCAAGCCTGCGTGATCCCATTCCTCGAAGCGCGGGGAATTGCGGTTCTGGGGACGATTCCTCTCAGTCCGTTATTGAGTAGCATCAGTGTTGCCGAAATCGTGCGGAAACTGGACGCTGAGATTCTCTACGGCGACGATCGGCTGGACTTAATGGTCGAGACCCTGCAAGTCGGCGCGATGAGTGTGAACTCTGCGATTAAATACTTTCAGAATGCACGCAACTCCGCCATTATTACCGGGGGTGATCGGGCGGATATCCAGCTTGCGGCCCTCGAAACCGCAACCCACTGCTTGATCTTGACCGGTCATCGTCTGACACCACCGACCCTGGTACTCAATCGTGCCGAAGAGGTGGGCATTCCCGTGCTTTCTGTGGATCTCGATACGTTAACCACGATCGAACGCATTGACGGGATGTTTGGGCAAATGCGCCTTCAAGAACCGATCAAAGTGCAATTTATTAAGCAACTTTTGGCCGAGCATTTCGACCTCGATCGGCTGCTGAACTGTTTGCAAGCCAGCGAACCCTAAGCCCGCAACGCAACCCCTAAGTCAGCAAACCCCCAAGCCCGCAAACCCCTAAGCCAGCGAACCGGCTTCGTTGACGAACCGGTTTAGCGTGCGGCAAGGAAGTTGTGTTTGATGACTTCGGATTGCCTTCCCTATTCCTGCTAATTTCGGCCTTACCCGACGGCATTGGTCTAATGGTTGTCGAAGGCCGATGTTAGCGTTGCGAACGGCATTGGTCTAATGGTTGTCGAAGGCCGATGTTAGCGTTGCGAATCGAGCTGTTAAAATACCTACGTCGTTTTTTCGAGCGCGTTGAGTCTTTGAGTCCTACCACCGACACTACCGATAAAGTTGACGTTTTTTTGCAGGAACTGGCTGCAATCCAGCAATCTGGATCAAAACGTATTGCGATTCTTGGCTCGCGCCACGTACCGATTACGCACCAGAAGTTAATTGAGATGATGAGCTATGCCCTCGTTCTCGGCGGCAATCGCTTGATCACCTCAGGGGCTACGGGGACGAATTCAGCGGCCATTCGGGGAGCGATGCAGGCGGATGCCAATCAACTCACGGTGATTTTGCCCCAAAGTCTCGATCGCCAGCCCGATGAGTCGCGATCGCAGCTCGAAAACGTGATGCACCTAGTCGAGCATCCCGAACGTAACGATTTATCCTTGGCGGAAGCGAGCGCTCTGTGTAACTCTGAAATCATTGAACGCTGTCAGCAACTCATCTGTTTTGCGTTCCACGACAGCCGCACGCTGCTCGAAACCTGCCGTGAAGCGGAGGATCTCCGCAAAATCGTCACCCTGTTTTACTTCGACTAACTCGCTACGATGGGTGTCCGCTTTTTCCTGTGGGTTTGAGTCTGAATAGTGGATGGTTTCGTCTCAACTGATCCCGATCGCAGCCTAGCCGATCACCTGTCTCGATGACCGATCGCCCCTTGTCTGAATCCAATCCCTCACCCCAACCTGACCGCCTTCTAGACGCGGATACCCGTGAATTTGACGCGGCCATCTATAGTTTTGATGATATTCAGGCTGATTTAAATTACCGCCAAGCCCAGCAAGCCCTCCGCGATCTCGTCGCAAAAATTGACCTCAGCGATCGCGAGCGTTCCGGTCTCGAAGCCGAAATTACCGGCCTCGAAGACACGCTAAACAAGCTGGAAACCGCCACGGTACAGCTTGCGGTGTTTGGCATGGTGGGGCGAGGTAAATCATCACTCCTCAATGCCCTGGTCGGTCAGCGCATCTTTGAAACGGGGCCGCTACACGGAGTGACCCAGGTAACCCAGCGAGTGGAGTGGCAACCGCAGATCGGCGATGACGAAACGGTGCGGGTGTCGTTGCCCGGTCTGGGGCAGTCGCGGATCGAGCTGGTGGATACGCCGGGGTTGGATGAAATCGACGGGCGCGATCGGGCCGAGCTTGCCCAACGGATCGCCCGTCGATCGGATCTAATTTTGTTTGTGATTTCTGGTGATCTGACTCAATTGGAGTTTGACGCCCTCGCGGATATTCGCGAAGCAGGCAAACCCATTCTGCTGGTCTTTAACAAAGTCGATCGCTACCCCGAGGCGGATCGCCAAGCGATTTACGCCCAGGTTCGCGATCAGCGCGTGCGTGATTTGCTCTCCCCCGATCACATCGTCATGACCGCTGCGTCTCCCTTGGTGGCGCGTGGTGTCCGCCGCGAAGACGGTAGCGTCAGTGTCGAGCTGCAACCAGGGCCCCCTCGGGTGGATGACCTCAAGCTCAAAATTCTTGAGATTTTGCATCGTGAAGGGAAATCTCTCGTGGCGCTCAATAGTCTGCTCTTTGCAGATATGGCGAACGATCGCCTGGTTCAGCGCAAAATGCAGCTCCGCGATCGCGAGGCGGATCGCCTGATCTGGCAAGCGACGATCGCCAAAGCCCTCGCGATCGCCCTGAACCCGGTTACCGCGATCGATCTTCTCGGTGCAGCGGCCTTCGATATTCTGATGCTGGTCTCACTCTCGAAACTTTACGGCATCCCACTCACGGAAACCGGCGCTCTCGACCTCCTCAAAACGATCGCGATCGGCATGGGCGGGATCGGAGCGAGTGAGCTTCTGGCGATGTTGGGTTTAAGTGGGTTAAAAGGGCTACTCGGGGCAGCGCTGCCGGTGACGGGCGGGCTAGCGTTGGGGGGGTATGTGTCCGTGGCGATCGCCCAGGCGGGAGCGGCGGGGGTTGCGACCACCACGATCGGGCGGGTGGCGAAGCGTTATTTTGAAAACGGCGCGTCCTGGGGCGAGCATGGCCCGAAAGCTGTGGTCGAGCGAATTTTGGAGACCTTGGACGAAGATTCGATTTTGGCGCGGATTAAGGATGAGTTGCGATCGAAGTTAGGGCAGGGGAATGAATAACGGGGATGCCTGCCGGAACCAAACTAACGATACCTGGGACGATTTCGCGATCGTTATCCGCCATGCCTGACCCCGTCACTCAACCCAATACCCAAGCCGATATTAAGCCCAACTTCGATCGCTTTCGTCTCGAAACCACTGCTGACGGCTCACAAACGTTCTACTCCAACGAATTTAACCAACTGTTTCATAGCCACTTCGGCGCACACCAAGAAGCCGAGGCCAAATTCGTTCAGGTGACTCGCCTTGCGGAACGGGCCGCCGAGCGATCGCACCTCACCTTAATCGACGTCTGCTACGGTCTGGGTTACAACACCGCGACCGCCCTCACGACGATTTGGCAGGCTAACCCCCAGTGTCGCGTTCACTGGTACGGTCTCGAAGCCGATCGTGATGTTCCCCGCGCGGCGATCGCGGCCAACCTGCTCCAACCTTGGCCCACCGCCGTCCGCCACCTGCTGACCGAGCTGGCCGACGCTGAAACCCTCGATCGCGACACCCTACAAGCCCACCTATTAATCGGTGATGCCCGCCAAACCATTACCCAGATCCTTGCCACGAATCCTCAAGCTGACGCGATTTTTCTCGATCCCTTTGCTCCCCCGGATTGCCCCCAGCTTTGGAGCGTCGAATTTTTAGGCAACGTCGCCCGCTGTTTAGCTCCGGATGGCTACCTGGCCACCTATTCCTGCGCCGCTGCTGTGCGATCGGCGCTGATCGCTGCGGGTTTACACATCGGCTCGACTCCCCCCGTCGGTCGCAATACCCACGGAACCGCTGCCCGCTGGATTGCTGAGGACTTGACCCCGCTCGATCGCCGTGCCCACGAACACCTTTACACCCGTGCGGCTATCCCCTACCGCGATCCCAGTGGCACCGATAGCGCCGAGACCCTGCACGCTCGCCGCAGTGAGGAACAGTTACGATCGTCTCTCGAAGCAACCACCCGCTGGAAAAAACGCTGGCAACAGCCCCTCGAAGGCCAGATCACGCCTCTGTAGATCTTGAGATCGCTGGCAGTAATCAGCGGGAGATCCAAACAGAGACGCCGAAGTTCTGCGAAAACTCCGACGTCTAGGGTGGATCAGGAACCGGGATGGAGGGAACGAGTCCGATCGCGACGGTTCACCGGGTCGGAAACGGTTTCTGGCTAGGCACTGGTCAAGGACACGAGACCTTGACGCACGGCGTATAACAATCGATCTATCAGAGCGCGATCGGCTTCTTTCAGCTTTTCTTCGAGCAAAGACGCCTGCAAAATTGCACGAGCACTTAAGGTCATCGTTCCAGATTCCCACACCTGAAAATACACATCAGGTAGGCTCGTCGATGGGCTGTGATGGGAGGAGGAAGACATCATACGCACCAGGTAAGTTCAGTACTTACGTAATACTTTCATCTAGGATAAGGGGTAATACCGGTGATGGGTGACACCCCTGATACTGGCCTAGGTAAAATTGTTACATAGATTCATGTTTCGGGCGTGGATGCTTATGGATGCTACGGAATCCTCCAGGGGATACGGCGAAGCATATAGGAGACGGTGTCCGACTCAAAAATTGGCCTACGAGGTCTGAGGCTGTGGCGATCGATCAGGCTCCAGACCGATCGAGGTTAGGGCGGCTTGGGTTGCTTGGGTTGCCTGAATGCCGGTCACAGCCGTTAGGACAGAGCGTCGGTGATCTCGATGGCGTCGTTGGCCTCGGGCATATCAGCACTGGAACGAACGCCAAAATAAATTTCGCAGATATCCGTCGGTAGGGTTGCCTCAAGCTGGGCGATCGCCTTGGGAAGACGTCGGGCCACCTCCGCCGCTGAAATTGGATTGCCCTCCGCTTGGAGATAGGCCGCGATGCGGGTTTCGCTCCAGCGGAAGGTTTGGGACATCACGACGATCAGACGAGCGAGGGGATCGAGCACATCGAGGGCCTGTTGCAGATAACACCACAGGGGAGGCGGTGCGGTTTCTAGGGAGTAGTGAATGGCTTCCACCGGGGGCAACTCACTTTGATTGATCGCGATCGCCGTGACATCAATCAGCCAATTTTGCAGGGTTGCGGGTTCGCCTTTGGGGTCATCCTGTCCCCGCAAATTCAGCCCGCGCATTTCATAAAAGACATGCCGCCAGATCGAGGCAAACAGGTAGTCAGCTTGGACGGGCGACTTTGCCATATGACGCACGAGGGTATAGACGATCGCACTGTAGCGGCAAAAAATAGCGGTGAAGTATTTACCGGCATCGGGATGTTGCTGATAGAGCGCGAGTAAGTCGCGATCGCTCTGATGAAACAAAGCTTTGACAAGGGGATGGTTCGCTTCGGTAAATTTGGGAATGTCCACGGCGCGATCGGCTCACAGCAGTTGAAGTCGCTTCTAGAATACCAGTCTCAATTTGCGCTCGCGCGTTCGATCGCAGCGAGATGCCGACCACATCAGGTAAAACTTCTGCTGACAAACTGACCTGCGAGCTGACCCGACGAGACGTTATTCACAAAACCCAGAATGCGATTGTCCGCATTGGCATCCCGAATCAGTGTGCCGCTAATCCCGTTGAGGGTGGTGTCTTGCAACACCTGCACCGCTCCTGCTGAGAGACCGAGGCGATCGATACCCACCTCAAAATCCGTAACGATGTCCGCCTGGGCCGTGTCCGTTGTGGCGGCAGCCGATCGTAAGACAAACGTGTCCGCTCCCGTACCACCCGTCAAGGTATCTCGGCCAAAATCACCGGATAGCGTATCGTCCCCCGCTTCTCCATTCAGCCCATCGTTATCTTGGCCGCCCACCAGCAGATCATTGCCGTCACCACCATGAACGACATCATCGCCCAGGTTGCCACTGACGATCTGATCATCCCCACCGTTACCGTTAACGGTATCGTTATCGCGTCCACCGACGATGAAATCGCTGCCATTCCCGCCGTTGAGGACGTCAATGCCCTGGTTACCACTCAGAATATCGCTCCCGTCATTGCCCGCCATTGTGTCATTGCCCGATCCGCCGAATAGGAAGTTATCCGACCCATTGCCGAGGACTTCATCATTCCCCTCTGTGCCGAGCAAATCCTCAATCTCCAGATCAAAAGCCAGACGGATACCGAAGCTATCGACGAGATAGGTCACCCCCGGTTGTGCTTGTCCGGGTTGTCCGGTGTAGCTGCTAGCATTGCGGGCGCTTTGTGCCGTGAGCAGTCCACCGGGATTCAGATCAAAGAAGTAATTATCCAGCGGTAGTGTGCGGGCGTTTAGGGTATCTTTGCCGCCGCCGTCCCAGATCGTACGTTTCCCCGCTAGGTTGAGTGCCAACGTGCTCATGTCAACGGCGGCAGGATTGTCTAAGTCGTTGGGATTGCGGAGCAGGGTATAGGTCGTGTCACCGTTGTTAAAGCTGGTATTCGCACCGTAGAGAAACTGCAAGGCACGAATGTCGTAGGGCATTAAGGTCGTCGGTGTGGCGTTGTCGGCCTCGTTTTCGTTGTAGCTCATGATGGAGCTCATGGCGTGATCTGTGGCGATCGGCAAAAACGGGCCCGCAGCATTCGGATCGGGGGTCACGCCTTCATCGTAGTTACCCGGATGGCTTAAGCCCAGCGCATGACCCAACTCATGGATAACCGTCGAATACAGTTCTTCGTAGATGCTGCCCGTATTGCCCAGATCGGTTCCGAGCTGCACATCGCCACTCTCCGAGGTATCTCCTGGAAAATTTGCCTGACCGCCGACATTGTTGCCAAATTTCCCGGCAACCACACGAATCTGACCTGGCGTTGCGATCGTGTCGGCAACTTCAATAAATTGCAGCGGGATCACCGCTTCAAACTGTTGCTTAAAACTCTCCCGCACCGCAGTTTTCGCCAGCTCGCTGAGAACTTCCGCCGTAGGCGCATCGGGATCGGGGGGGTACGCCTGGACGGTTTCTGCCGTGGGAAAGCTAAACGTGATGGAGCTGCCGTCCCATTTGGTGATGTTCGGAAAGCCCTGGTCTCCCTCTTCTGTGCGTACTAGAGCGCCAATGTTGGTGCGATCGGGCTCTTGGGTCGGCGCGAGAACCAGTGCGGTTGCCATGACGAATACGCATTAAAGAATTGGAGCTGAGGAATGGGTCGAATATCCTGCCGATCGGGGTGATATTGGCGATGAATGCGACCATCCAGATCCATTGTGGCATTGGGCGGCATTACCGTCGTCATGCGACTCCGATCGGGGATTCTGTGCCATCCCTAGATCACGTTTTACCCTTGATTAATTCGCGATCAATCTACGATTAAGCCGCGATCAATTTGCCGCCATGCCCCACCAGGCCAGGGCGTAGGTGGGAGCTTTAGCATTGGCTTGTTGGGCGAGGACCACCCGTAATTTGTAGCGTCCCGTACTGGGGATGACCCGAAAGATGTGCTCGACACTATCCACTTTGCTGTTGGAGGACCACACTGCATCTTCTAGCCGATCGCTTTCGATCGGCAACAGGTATAAATCCAGATCATCGAGAGCATGACCGGTAAAGTCTTCACCTTCATCAAACCGGCCATTGCCATTGGTATCGTTGAGATCCACGGAGCGCGTCCAACTGAGGGTCGCGGAGAAAAAGCTACCGGCGACTAAGGGATCGGCGATCGGATAATCCTTGACCATGACTTCACGATTGGCGGACGATCGTCCCAGTTCCCCATAGTCCCAACCCATCACGCCCGCCTCCTGTCCCGCAGCACTTGGCCCCGCTGCAAATTGTTGATAGGCACGATAGGCATTGAGGTGTCCGGCGCCGATGTCATCCTGTAGCGGAATCGCCCGATCGCGGTACGCACTCGATTCGGTCCAGACCCGCCCCCATTTATCCTGAACATCACGGGTCATCCCCAGACTGAGGCCATCACCACGATCCGCCACTTTATCCGCCGAATTGAGCAACACCGCTCGCATCACTTCATGGCGACGCGCCGCCACACTCCAACGACCCGCCGCAATTTGCCGATCGCCATACTCCTGCAAGAGCGCCACCGTCGCTGTCACATGGGGCGCGGCAAAACTCGTCCCGGTGCTTTCGTACACCTTGCCTGCTGCGCTAACCAACGCCACATCCCGCCCCGGCGCCAACAGACTAATCAAGCGTCGCCCGTTGGTATTGGTCTCTAGACCCACCAGCCCACTATAGGCTCCGTCAAAGGCTCCCCCCAGGCTAGAGGTATCCATCCGGCGGTACACCCCATCCATGCGGCGACTGGAGGCGATCGTCATGCCGTTAAACTGATCGGTCGGGATGGAAATTCCGCCGTAACCCTGATTGCCCGCGATCACGTACAACACATTATGGGCATTGGCTGACCAGTCCACGCAGAGCGTCAGCAATGCATTCCCATCCAGTACGGCCTCATACCGACGCGCATCTAAACTGAGCGGTTCACCAAAACTGAAGTTGATCGATCGTACATCCCCACTGTTTTGCTGCGCCACGGTTTGCGCCGCCAAACATTCCCGCGCCTGACGGTTGGCCCCAGACTCAAACACCGCTCCCGCCGAATACAGTTGTGCCCCCGGCGCGACCCCCATCCGCCCCTTCAGGCCACTGACCATCACACTGGCGACCCCTTGGGCGTGACCATCGAGCGCGGCCTCAGACCCCGCTCGTGTTTCGCCGATAAAGACCCCTGCGGGATTGGTCTCCGGATTGGCTGGGAGTTTGTCTAAACCAAACACCGCCGGTCGTCCGATTTCCACCTGACCGATCCCAATTTTGCGTCCGATCAGGTTGTAGTCCTCGTGGAGGCGAGCTGCGTCAATGCCATCGGCTTCGATCGAAACCGACGAGGCCACTGTTCGGGATTCTCCCGTGAAGATGCAGGCGATCGTAGTCAGGACTGCCAATGTCAGGGGACGGAAAAGATGACGATCGAGTGATGACATAAAAATCAGGACGAGAGGAATGGGGTGAGTCGGCCCCACAGGGGCATAGCGATCGAGATCTGGGCTACGGAATTTTGGAGGGATTGAAATCCGAGACCGATCGAGGGTGACGATCCAGACACACTATCGCAATCTTAACGAGAACCCTTCAAGACCGTCAGAATTTGAGGCGATTCCAGCTTCAAGCCCCCCGATCGTTGGGGCTCAAAGGCCAAGCAAAAGTTTAGATCGGGCCCCGGCATAATCCGCCGATTTTGGACCGATCACAGGGCTAAGAATCGCTGAATTGACCCCCTAAAACCCGCCCAATTGCACAGAAACAGATACCTGTTACACCCGTAATCAATCGGTATCCGCCCCAACCCCTAAAAAAATCCTGTATTGTCCCCCTTGACAGCCAGGGTTTGATAAACTTTTATAAACGAAACTGTAGCGAAATTAACAAAGACGTCGGAGAGGCAGCGGTATGGCAAGCACAAAAAAAACGGTTATTTCCCCATCCATTTTATCGGCAGATTTCAGCCGATTGGGCGAAGAAATTCAAGCGGTGGATAAAGCGGGCGCAGACTGGATTCACGTTGATGTGATGGACGGTCGCTTCGTTCCCAACATCACGATCGGCCCGATGATCGTCCAAGCGATTCGTCCCCTGACCAACAAACCCCTCGATGTTCACCTGATGATCGTCGAGCCCGAAAAATACGTCGAAGATTTCGCCAAAGCGGGCGCGGATATTATCTCCGTCCACGTAGAGCACAATGCGTCGCCGCACCTGCACCGTACCCTTGGTCAAATCCGCGAACTGGGTAAGCAAGCCGGTGTTGTCCTCAACCCTGGCACGCCCCTCAGCATGATTGAGCATGTGCTGGATCTGTGCGACCTCGTCCTGTTGATGAGCGTTAACCCCGGTTTCGGTGGTCAAAGCTTCATTCCTTCGGCGGTAGACAAAGTGCGTCAACTGCGGGATCTGTGTGATGCACGGGGTCTTGATCCGTGGATCGAGGTGGATGGCGGCCTCAAGGTCAACAACACCTGGCAAGTTCTCGAAGCGGGCGCGAATGCGATCGTGGCCGGTTCGGCGGTGTTTAACGCGCCGGATTATGCCGCTGCGATCGAAGGGATTCGCAACAGCACCCGTCCCGTAGAGAAAGAACTCGCAGCCGTATAAGGATGCAGTATCTAAGGGCTGTCATCAACTCCAGGTCTAGCGCTGACCGTGGGCGGCTTACCCCATTGCCTGTGGGGTCGCAGCCGCCGACTCGGTCAGGGTTCTAGGGATTGATGGCATACCCCGATGAAAGTTCAGGGTCAATGACCCTGAACTTTCATAAAACCCTCGTTCAACCCCAACACGGTACGTTCCTGCTGCCAGTCTCACAAGGTGGTCGCGAAGCTTAAATATTCGATTTGTGGATCGCCCGAGGTGGAAGTTGCTTCGCGGCCAGGACACCACCGATAAAGCCAAACAGATGTCCTTCCCACGAAACGCCAGGTTGACCGGGCAAAACCCCAAAAATGAGTCCTCCGTAGAAAAACAGCACCAGTAACGATAACAAAATTGACTGAACGCTATGCTCAAACAGACCTCGGGCCAACAAAAAGCCGAGATACCCAAAAATGACGCCGCTAGCGCCAATATGAACACCCGCTGAGCCGAATAACCAAACGCCCGCACCACCAATGACCATGGCGAAAATCGACGTGCTGTAGAACGTGCTGATGCCGTAGGACATCACCAGCCAGCCGAGAATGATAAAGGGGACAGTGTTGGAGATGAGATGTGTGAAATTGCCGTGTAGAAACGGCATCCAGAGGATGCCCCAGAGTGAGGTGGGATCGCGGGGAATCACGCCAAAGCGATCGAGGTGGCCACGATAGATCACGGTATCAACGATTTCCACGAGCCACATGGCTGAGACAAACGTACCGAGGGTTTGGATTTGGGTATTGAGTCGTTTCATCGTCGCGATCTGGGGGTAAAGCAGCCCATGCTAAAGGGGGTGAAAACAATAACCGACAGGCCGAATCGCGTTGGTGTTGATCAGGGGCGTCAACCCACGGCTGAACTGTGGTTGTCCCAGCCTAACAAGTTTGTGAAAAGAGTCTGAGGCAACCGACGGTGTTGTGTTGCGTGGTGGCCTTTCCTCGAGGATTTGGCATCCATGCCGCCTAGAACTCTTGCCCGGTCAGCGGTTGAAGGAGCCCACACCACCACTAGGGGGAGAACCCAGGCTCCGTCAGCACTCAAAATGAGATGGATGACAGCCCCTAGCGAGCGGTTTGGAGCTGAAGCCGGAGATCACGATCGGCTTCGAGGTTGACCCGTGGCGCATCGTTGCTGACGGGGGGATAGTCCCACAGGAGACCGATGCTCCCTAGGGGCAGGCTGGGCAAGTGGGCGTCGTGGTTACTGAGCCAGAGGAGGGGGGTGTCAGGCGGTGTGGTGTCTCGCTGTCGAGCATCCAGGATTGGATTTGGATCGATCGCGGCTAAGGCTTCGAGGACAATCCGATGTCCTTGAACTAAACCGGTTTGAGCGCTCCAAAACCGGACGTCGAGCTGGGCACGACTGGCATAGAAGTAGATGGAAGCAGCGGCACAGGCAGCTTGCTCGAAGTGGTCGGGTTGCCAGGTGGCGCGATCGTCAATCACGATCGTAACTTTGCGGCCACTATTTTGGGTTTCCAGCTCTCGGACACGCAATTCACCGAGGCGAGCACTACTTTTCCAGTGGATGAGCCGCATGGGATCACCGCTACGGTAGGCCCGTAGGGTGCGTGTTACCCCGTCTTGGGCATCGATCGCTTGGCGATCGTGGGTGGCGGCAACAGGGTTATGGGCATCCCCGAGGCGATCGATGATCGGACAGCGGCTGAGGGGCAAGACTTGGGGATAGACGACGGCTTTGGCGGGGACTCGGTGCAGCGACCTCGCCCAAAATAAACCGAGGGGGGCTCCAGTTCTGACCCAGAGTCGATCCCACACATGGACGCCGCGACGCTGGGCGATCCGACGATCGACCCAATGGTAATCCGCTCCCGGTGTGAGGGTATCGATCGCATGGCAGTCATCGCCCCCCAGTGCGGGCTCGCGTTCGTCCACAATTTGCAGGAGGGCTTTGATCTGTTTGGGATGGGTATTGCGTACCCGTAGGTGAATTTCAAGCGTTTCACCCACGCTAACCGGTACGATCGTCGATCGCTCAATCTCCAGATCCCGCAACATCCGCCGTGACTGCCAGCCCGTCAACCCTAACAGTGCAAACGTTAACCCACTAATGGCATACAGCCAGCCCACCATCGTATTGGTTGCCGCTCCCAAATAGGCCAGAGAAATGACCAGCACCACCCAACCGCTGTAGGCGGGTCGCACCCAGTGGGTTTCCAGACGCTGGTTCAGGCGGTGCTGTAGACGACGCAGACGCTGAAGGATCAGGCGGAGCAAGGGAAGCAGCATAAATCTCACGAAAACAACGCAGGGATCGCGATCGCCTCCGGGACGGCATAGGGATGATCGAGGGCGATCTCTGCTTGCGATCGTAGCAGCCGGTTACCGTGCCAGGGTACGGGAAGGAAGACGGGGTGAATTGAGAGGCGAGGTGAGAGGCGAATTGAGGGGGGGCGATGTGTCCGAGGTGCTGCGGTGAGCCTCGGTGTTTAAACCAGAGGGGGATGACAGAGGCGCGATCGCACTGACCAGCGGTGAGTGTTCCACCGATAGGGATCGGTTCTGGGGCGAGACGATCGCTTTCGCTGTCCCTGGCCCCACCCACAACCGATCGAGATGCTGCGACGGAACCGTGAGATAGAGGGTCTGCCCCACCTCAATGGTGGCATCGAGGAGATCCCAAGCATGGAGGGTTTGACCCTGGGTTGAGTCGAGATAGAGCGGCACAAAATCACCCTGCATGGCGGCGTGTTGCACTTGCTGACCGAGCAACGGATGCCCCGCCTCAATTTCAACCGCGAGGGCAATCCACAGTTGCCCGCCCGTCATGCCACTGCCAAGAATGCGCCCTCCCAGCGCAGCAGCGGCAAAGGAATGGGCGGCGATTTCGGTGGGGCTGAGAACGGCTTCAAAGTTAAATACACGCTGCACCATGTCCGCAAAATCTGAATCATGGGTGCGAACCACCACACGCAGGGAGGCCACCAGCTCTTTGGCGGTGAGGGAAATTTCGAGGTTTGTGGTGTCGTCACTGCTGACCGCAAAGAGAGCGGCACACCGTTGGATATTGGCGGTTTCCAGAATGTTAGGCAGGGTCGCATCGCCGGTAATAACGGGAATGCGGAGCGATCGCGCCGTGCTTAAAAATCGACTTTGGGGATCACGCTCAATCACCGCCACCTCATAGCCGCTATCGTGCAAATGACGAGCAATTTGAATCCCCACACCCCCGAGGCCACAGACAATGTAGTGATGGCGATGGGGAATGGGTGGCATATCCCAGACCTGACGAAATCGTGTGCCTAAAACCCAATCATTCAGCAGCGCATAGGCAATCCCGATCGTGCCTGCCCCCACCAGCATCATCACCGATGTAAATAGCTTCACCGAGGCCGGAGCGTGTTCGGCGACCTCCTCCTGACCCCCCGCACCGGTGATCATGCCGACGGAAAAGTAGAGGGAATCGATAAATGTGGTTTGACGATCGATCGAAACGTACGTCCAGGTCGCCACAAAGATGGTCAGGAGCAGCACCAGGAAGACAATAATCGAGGACTGGCTCTGACTCCGCAGATTATCCAACCAGGTCAGAAAGCGTTGAAAGCGCTCTTGCCAGGTTTTACGCCCGCTTTGGGCTTGGGGACGGGTAGCCACGATAAGCCGATCGCCAATTTGTAACACCTGCCGACAGCAGATCGCCGACACCAGATCGAGTTTCGGCTCATTCGCTGGGCGGTAGTAAATCAACATCCGCGATCGGTCTTGCCACAGTTGATGCAGCCCCAGACCGAGCCAGGGATGTGTGGCATCAATCCGTTCTTCATGGATCGGCCAGGTGCGTTCAAAGAGTTCCACGTGTCCGATCGCCCGATTGCCAAACGCCGCGAAGCTAAAAATGGGGGCCGCGATCGCTGAAACGCTTGCGGTGACGTGATGCTCCAAGGTCCGATCCAACCGATCGCCGAGACGGGTGTTAAACAGCCGACTAACAATCCGAATCTCCGGATTCAATAAACGCGCCCGCACCAAAATCGCCAAATTGAGTGCATCATCGGCGCTCGCGAGGATGATCGACTCCGCCGTTTGAATGCCCGCTGTCATCAGCGTAGTATCCAGCCTCGGATCACCGACCACAATATCGTCACTCCCGCGAAATAACGGCGATGGTTGATCGTGGATACCCACCACCGCGACCCCCAACTGTTGCAGGAGGGTCAAAATTCGATAGCCCGTTCGACCCAGGTCACAGACAACAATTCGGGGATTCACGTTTGACCTCTCGCATATTCACGCCGTTCATTACTGATCAATCCGTTCCATCTTCGATCGCAGTTAGCCTGAAGGCATATCTAGCCTTTTCGGGGGGGACGATCGCAAAATCAAGTGTAAAAACGATAGCCTTCTATTATTAGAAATCCAGCTCCAGAAAAACTGTAGTCCCGATCGCAATTTGCGCTCAGTATCTAGATTGAACGTAAATTTTGGGTTAAGCAAAGTAGCTGAAATCTAGAGGGGATGAGGGTCAGCAATAATGTGACGGTTATAACCCGTTATGTCTACACCGTAGACGCAGAGCGTGGGAACGAAGAGGAGGAGTTTCGCAAGTATGACGATTTTGCAAGGCTTTTAGCCGATACCTGATCCCGAACTCACGTTAAACCAGACAAAATCCCTGGGTATATCCTAGGATCGATGGCACTTGCCGCACGACGCTTACGAGAATTTATCCCATGCCTGAGCGTAATCCACCTCCGTCCACGCGGGCTCACCAGCCGCCACCACCCCCCACCAGCCTGCCCGGACGCCCCTCTGGAGGCGGCACGTCGGCCCAGTCGGACCAGCCCAGTATTGCGGCCATGGTTCAGGTCGCCTATAACGAAAAAGCATCGGACATCCACGTTCGAGTCGGTGAGGTGCCGCGCTTTCGGATTCGAGGCAAGCTGATACGGGCGGAACAGCTCCCCGCCACAACGCCACAAATTTTGCTGCACTATCTCAGCGAAATCCTGACGCCCGAGCAGCGCGAACGGTTTAAGCGCCAAAAGGAAGTCGATTCGGCTCTGTTCTATCCCAAGCTTGTCCGCTGTCGGATTAACTGCTTTGAAACCTTAACCGGTCCGGCGATCGTGATCCGGTTGATCCCGCTCAAGATTCCTTCGATCGATCAACTGCACCTGCCCGAGGTGCTCAAGGCGTTGATCAACACCAGTCAAGGTTTGTTGCTCGTGACCGGCCCGACCGGTTCCGGAAAATCGACCACGGTGGCCGCCATGATCGACCATCTCAACCGTAACGAGTGCAAGCATGTGATCTCGATCGAAGACCCGATCGAATACGTCCATCCCTCCCGTAACTGCTCCATTTCCCAGCGAGAAATCGGTCTACACGCCCTTGACTTCCAGGACGCCCTACGCGCTGCCCTGCGTGAAGATCCCGACGTGATCCTGATCGGGGAAATGCGCGACATCACCACGATTAACACCGCGATCCAAGCCGCCCAAACCGGTCACCTTGTCATCGGAACCCTGCACACCCGCAGCGCCGTAGACTCCGTAAACCGGCTGCTCAATCTCTACCCACCGGATGAGCAACCCATTATGCGGATTCAGATTGTCGAGTCTTTAGTGGCCGTCGTCTCCCAGCTTCTGCTACCCACCACAGATAACAAGCGTGTGGCCGTGCATGACATCCTGATCAATACTCCCGCCATGATGGACTATCTCCTGCGGGGTGAGGATAACGAAGCCTTCAATCTGATGAAAAATGATACCTATGAGGGAATGCAAATCCTGAATCAAGCGTTATACCAATGCATTCTTGAAGGTCAGGTTGCGATCGAGGAAGCAGAGAAGGTCTCACCCGACGTGAGCGAACTAGAACGGTTGATGCGAACCGGTGGATTCGAC
Source organism: Oscillatoriales cyanobacterium (assembly GCA_004293855.1). Classification (GTDB taxonomy): domain Bacteria; phylum Cyanobacteriota; class Cyanobacteriia; order Cyanobacteriales; family Geitlerinemataceae; genus RDYZ01. The sequence goes on from RDYZ01000208.1 coordinate 27,680, forward strand.
GTCTCGCAGTCGCCCCGCGATTGGCAGTCATCCTCGTGATCGGTGGTGTCATCTCTCTGTCTTGGCCTCCCTCGCTCCGGTTCAACAACCCCCAACCCCATTCACCCTAGTGATCTTCCGGTATGGATTGACATTACCGGCAGGATTGGTGCGTTGTCCGGGCCGGACGTTTGAGGTCAATCCTAATGGTGCATCTCGAATGCCTGGGCGATCAATTTTTGGGATACAAACTGACATAAATGCGCTCTTTTAAACGTAAATTATGTAACAGTTTGATGTCATCGATTGATGCTTAATCACCTTTCTCTTTGATTCAAAAAAACGGCTCAATATGTCCACAGAAAGCGCAAAACAATTCTTGCAAGATGCTGTTAAAAATATGGCACTTCGCGACAAATTTACCGATGTTCGTACACCGAAAGAATTTCTGGATACGGCCCAAGCATTGGGCTACAGTTTCACAACGGAAGAACTAGAAACGATCGTGAAAGAAGCCAGTAAAGGGGTAGAAACACGTCGCCCCACTGGAATTTGGCCGTGGTTACGCACGATTCCTTGGATTTAAGGGATTAAAGCGATCGAGCTTCTCCAAAAGGACACACCCTCCGGAGAATGCTAGATGCTGCCCTGGGCTCAAGATGGGGCTTACGGTGTATAACCCATCTTGAGATCAGGAATTTGGGGCTAGTCACTTGAGACCAGCCTTGATCGTGATTTGGGGGCTATGCACTGGTTTCGAGGGCTAAGCGTTCCGTTTCACGGATACATTCAGCTTCGATCGCGACAACCGTTGCCTCATAGGTTTGTTGCAGTTGAGCCGCGATCGTTTCAACGTCGCTTAAATCGCCTGATTTGCCGATCTCTTCCAGTTGTTTAGAGAATGCCGATAGGGCCATCGCTCCGATCGCGGCACTCGTGGATTTGAGCGAGTGGGCATTGTCTTTAAGTTCTAATGCATCACCGTGGGCGATCGCCAGGTTGATGCCATCGATCAAGGTGGGGGCTTCTTCGAGATACAGCTCCAGTAATTCCACCAACGCATCGATATCGCGTAGATTTTCGAGCATTTGCTCATCGAGTTCAACCCGCAGGGGAGGGGCAGCGGCTGAGTCCGGCACCGCGTCCGCTGGGCCGATCGTGTCCGTCGGATCGATCGGGTTTGCCGTGTTAGATCGGGACGCCGCCGCACTGTCGGCGCCCAGGTCGATATGATTCAGCCGTGTCGCGACCTGGTTGGTCATGTCGGTGGAGACTGACGGTGCTAAATCGGCTGCGGGAGAACCCTCGGCAGCCAGGTTGGCCATGACCTCCTGTTCCAGGTCGGCTTGCGATCGCCGGGGTCTGGAGCGTTGTAGGGCTTCGGTAAGCTCATCCAAGCGAATGGGTTTACTGATGTAATCATCCATCCCCGCTTCGAGACAGGCATCGCGATCGCCCCGCATGGCATTCGCCGTCAGGGCAATTAAGCGGGGACGGCGATCGGGCGGCCAACGTTGGCAGATTTGCCGCGAGGATTCGAGACCATCCATCACCGGCATTTGCATATCCATCAGCACAACATCGTAATGCTGCCGTGCCACCGCTTCGAGCGCCTCGCGTCCGTTGCTGACCACATCAGCACGATAGCCGAGGCGCTGGAGGGTCTGGGTCGCGACTTTTTGGTTCACGATGTTGTCCTCCGCGATCAGGATTTTTAGCGGTAGGCGGGTCGCAAATTCCACATCATAATTGTTCGGGTTAATGGTCGTCCGCACCGTGGGGCGGCCACTCAGTACCCCGAGCAAAATGTTGTACAACTGCGATTGCTTGATCGGTTTGCTCACAAACGCGGCAAATTCCAGTTCGCGATAATCGTGGGAACTTTCCCAACCGACAGAGGTGAGCACCACGAGCGGCATTCGTTTCCCTTTGGGGTGTTGACGAATGCAGCGGGCGAGTTCGATGCCGTTCATTTCTGGCATCTGCACATCAAGGATAGCCAGATCAAAAGTCTTGTCGCTATCCATAGCCGTCATTGCTGCACTAGGCCGATCGACCACTGTGGAATGCATCCCCCAGGATTGGGTTTCGAGGGTGAGGATTTTTCGATTGGTGGGGTTGTCGTCAACGATTAAGACGTGTTTGTCAATCAGGCTGGAGAAGTCGAAGATCTGGGGCACGATCGAGTCGGCGGGGGCGATCTCAGCGATGACGGTGAAATGAAACGTGGCGCCGGGAGTATCCAAGGTACTTTTGGGCTTGCGATCGGGGGGAGGATTACCCGCGAACATACCCTTGCTATCCACCCACATCCGACCCCCCATGAGTTCTGCAAGCTGCTTACTAATCGCCAAACCCAAGCCCGTGCCGCCGTATTCCCGAGTGGTCGAGGCATCAACTTGGGAAAACGATCGAAAGAGACGATGCATCCGACTCGGCAAGATACCAATCCCCGTATCGCGCACCGCAAATTCCAGCTCGTAGCGGGTGGTCGGCGTGCGGGTGGTTTGTGCCGCGATCGAGCTGTTCGTGGTTAACGCAGAGGCGGCGACCAGCTTCGAGGCTGGGTCTGGACTCAGACGTGGGGAATGGGGCGTGTTTCCGGTGTCCAGATCGCCAGCACTGAGCGCACTCGCCACGCCGATCGCCTGGGGTAGTGCGGTTTCAGGGAGCGACGCCGGTACGGGCCGCACCGAGGTATGGACAATAATTTCACCCTCCGCTGTGAATTTCACCGCATTACCAAGCAAATTCACCAAAATTTGGCGTAGGCGGGTCACGTCACCAAAAATACCGAGGGGGACATTGGCATCCATTAAGTAAGCCAACTCCAGACCCTTTTTAGACGCACGCGGAGCCACCACATCGAGGCTTTGCTCAATGCAGGTGCGGAGCTCAAAGGGTTGCTGTTCTAGGTCAAGCTGACCGGATTCGATTTTAGAAAAGTCGAGGATGTCATTAATGATCGTCAGCAGAGCATCACCGCTGCTGCGGATGGTTTCAACAAAATCGCCTTGCTCGGGGTTGAGCCGGGTATCGAGTAAAAGGCTGGTCATGCCAATGACAGCGTTCATCGGGGTGCGAATTTCGTGGCTCATCATGGCTAAAAATTCACTTTTCGCCTGGGTTGCGGCAAGGGCCCGATCGCGGGCTTGGGCGAGATCCGCAGCGGTTTCTTGGCGTTCGATCTCACCGCCAATCCACTGCGCCATGAGTTTCAGAATTTCACGATCGACGGGCTTGAAGGGTTCAATCAGAGGCGTCCGACTCGAAAAACTGAGGGTTCCGACAATCTCCCCGGCCACAATCACGGGAGTCCCGATATAGGCTTGAATCGGAAAGTTGCCAAAGTGGGGCACGCTCTCCTGGGAGGAGGCGGCGAGGAATTCAAAGTGAAGTGTATCTTCGGTGGCGATCGTTTGAGCGCAATAGGTCTCGCTGAGGTTGAAGTGATCCCCAGGTTTGAGTTGATCCTCCGGCGAGTGGGTCGCCACGATCGTAAATTTGCCCTCTTCCACCCGTGACAAAATCGCAATTTCCATGCTGAAGCGTTGCAACCCCAACCGCAACAGCCCGTCCAGTTGACCGCTAAACGCCAATTTCCGCGACGAGGTGACTTTATAGATCGCTCGGATCGACGCTTCACTATCCCGCAATTCTTGCTCGGCCTGTTTGCGTTCGGTAATGTCACGCGAGACCGCAATCACCTCCTGAACACGTTTCGTTTTGGCGTCGCGAATCGCCCGACTGGTGGTCTCAAACCAGACATAATGCCCATCACGATGACGAATTTGATAGCTGACCGTGGCGCCGAGGGCTCCCCCTAAATCCGGAAACAGGGGAAACAGCGCCCGTTTGACATTTTGCCAATCGCTCGGATCGACCAGATCGGACATTTCACAGCCGACCAGTTCCTCCGGTGCGTAACCCAACAGGGTTTTACTCGCGGGGGAGGCGTAGAGAAAGCGACCGTTTGGCGTTTGGCGGGCGATCAGATCCGTGGCATTTTCGGCCATGAGCTGATAGCGCTGTTGGGTGTCTTCGCGTTCCACCTGGGCTCGATCGAGTGCGGCCAGCATGTTGTTGATCGCATTGGCGAGTTGGGCTAGCTCATCCTGTCCCGTCGCTTCAATCCGCATGGTGAGATCCGCGAGTTCGCCGACCCGTTCCACATCGCGGCTGAGGATGGCTACGGGAGAGATCACCAACCGTTCCACAATGAGCAGCATCAAGCCGCTAAACAATGCCCCTACGATCGCCAGGGTTAAGGTGAAATAACTGACGCTGGCTCGCCCTTGGCGATCGATTTCGCGGGGACTATCCACCCGAATGAGGGCAGCGGGCTGACCATCGAGATCGCGAATCAGGGTATAGCCCGCAATATGCTCGATCGGGGTGTCTGCACTGGCAAGCTGCGGACGGCGAAAGATGCGATCGGCACGTTTGGGGATACGCAGTTCGCCGGTCTCATCCCGCTGTAATGCCTGGATGTAGGACGAGGTGGCGGAATTTTTCAGCACCGTCAGCGCCCGCGCGAAATCCTCGGGAATGGGCTCATAGATCGAAATCAGCTTGAGGGAGAGTTGTGTGGACTCCTCAAGGGTTTGTAGCCGCGTTCGATCCAGGTAGCGACCCACGGCCAGGGTTCCCCGAATCGGACCGTGGGCGTCACTCGTAACGATCGGTCGCGAAACCAGCAGCATCAACTCTGAGCCAATGCTCACAATCCCCTCGTGTTCATCCTGGAGGGTATTGTGATCGGTTAAAGGTGAACTTTGGCCGCTGGCAGGCGCGAAAAACTCCAGCGCCTCCTGGGGAATGGGCGTCGGTTGTCCGGTATTGGGGTCAAACCCTTTGGCAAACACAATCCGATGGGCGTTATCAAACAGCACCATCAGATTGAGGTGTAGATACGCAAAGGTTGTATTGACAAAATTGGATTGAATGTAATCTTGGGTAGGATGCTCGACGAAATCGTAGGTATCATCCCACTCGGCATAATCCTGGGCGATCGTGCTGAGGCTGGCAAATTCCGTCGCGATCGCCTGTTCAACGTGTTCAATATCCTGGCGTACATAGCTTTCTTCGAGCTTATGCACATTGCGGAGCAGCAAAACGGAGGACGTCGCATACAAGACGACATTGAGCGCGATTAAGACCGCACCCACGATAAGCAATGTTTTACGACGTAGCTTCATGCGGCAACCACCGACGGTTTAACCTTCGGAACGCTTGGAGATCTTCTCGTGCGGACTGCAACCCTGATTGAATTCTGCTTCGATCGTCGCACGATTTTTACATTCCTATCATTCGTTTTAACGCGATCATTGCATTTGCTTCCATACCCCCTGCAATTTTGACACTCACCCGCCGAAAGGCGTTGTGATTCGCCACACAACCTATGGGTGAACCCTGACCAAAGGGTATGCAAGTCATCTTTTGTTTACATTTTACTGTGCCGGTTTAACCGTCGTCGTGTCCGCTCCGGGCTTTTCCTCTAGTTCTAGGGTCCGTGTTACAGATCCGTATGAATTTACCCTGGGTTCTGCCGATCGTTGGATTTGGCATCATGGCCTAGGGGTCTTGCTGGATAGATTCTTGGATAGATTCAGAGATGATGGTTGACCGTCTAGGTTGCGTCAGGGCCGAGGCGTAGAATCCGATGGAAATAACGCAAAATATGAGAGATGGCAGCGAAACCTCGGAAGGTCTGAACACGTTGCACAGTTCAAGTGATCTGAACAAGCGATAAAGGGTGCAGGGATGAACAGCGATCGCGATCAGGAACCACAGGTTAAACGGTTTTGGGCTTGGCTGTGGCGCCCGAAGCTGCTGCTTGCCTTGGGTGGGGTGAGTGTGGTCGCAGCGGTGATCACCTATTGGGCGATCGTTGAGACGGCAAAACGTTTCATTCCACCCATTGTGGAGCGTGAGATCAGCAAAATCCTGAATCGACCGATCGATGTGGGTGAGTTTGAGCAATTATCCCTATTTGGCTTGCGTCTTTCACCCACGGTTATTCCGATCGCAGCGGGCAACTCCAATAGCCTCTTGATCGATCAGATTGATGTTCGCTATCAACCGTGGGGCGTACTGCGGGGGCGTTTGCCGGTGCAGATTGAAATCTCTGGCATTGATCTGGAAATCAATCAGTTAGAGGATGGCTCCTGGGCGACGATCGATCTCAATCTTCCACCCCCAGAGGAGCCGGTCGATTTACCCTTTGATCCCCAAGTGGATGTGTCGCTTCGGGATGTGCAAGTGACCGTGTTGCCGTTGGGGGCACGCGATCCACTGACGATCGATCTGGAGGCGATCGCCCGCGTGCGCGACAACACCCAAACGGCGGCCTATGAGGTCGATTTACGGGTGGAGGACGGCACGATCGCACTGCGGGGCGAAACCCAGATCAAGACCTTGGCGAGCAAGCTCACGCTTGGGATTCAAAAGCTTGATCTAACGGACTTTAATGCGTTTTTGCCGTCTGAGCTGATCACCTTGGATCGTGGCCTGGTCAATGCGAACCTTCAGCTTCAACAACCTGCGGTTCTCGATCCGGAAACGGGAACCCCGATCGCCGAAATCGTTAAGCCCAGCGAGACCCGCACGGCCAAGATCAACGATCCGCAGGGTACACCCGACACAAAACCCCAAACGGATTTAGATCTCAAACGCTTACTTGCCTACCTGCCCGAGATTCGCGGTACGTTAGCACTCGAAACATTGCAAGCGGCTCTGGCTGGAATTCGTGAGCCGCTCACAGCGGGAGGGGTGCTGCAATTTCAGGGCGATCGGCTGCGGTTTGACCGGGCGATCGCCGCTGTCGGGCCGGTTGCGGTCAAGCTTGCGGGCCGTGTGGATCGGCGATCGGGGTTTGATCTGCGGGTGACGGTGCCGCCGGTTGAGCTCATTGAGGCGATCGCCTTGGTGGAGGATCTGGCAAGCGTGAGCGACCCCTTAGATTCGCAAGTGGATGCAGACCTGACAGCAGAGGTCAATCTTAACGGTGCATTCGATGATCCGACGCTCAAACTCGCCCTACGCAATGTGACGCCGTGGCGACTGGATCGGCTCAAGATCGCCGAATTTCGGACGAACATCACCGTCGATCGCGAGACCCTGACCCTGAATGGCTTGCGACTAGCCCCGGCAGCGGGCGGGCGTATCCTGGCGCGGGGTGAAGCCAGTATCGATCAGCTTGTCACGTCCTTGCTTGCTGCGTCTGCTGCCAATTCAACGGCTCCAAATCCAGCAGATGCGACGCCGTCCAAACCGTCCGTAACATCGCCACCCGATCGGGCGATCGAGGGCGATCGTCCTCGTGATCTCGCCCAAAATTCCCAGCAAAATCCGAACCAAAACCTGAACCAAAATCCCACCGCGAGTCCTAACCCACCCGCGATCGATTTGCCCCTTGATACGGTCAAGATCACCGGCAACCTAGATCTCAACCTACCGCTCGACGCGATCGCCGCTCCCTACGAGCTACCGGACGGGATCACCCTGGGGACACTCCGCAGCGTCAGCACGATCGCGGGTAATGCCGCCCAACCCACCGGGCTGATCCGGTGGGAATTGCCTGGTTTATCGGTGTTTGGCGAGGCGATCGCCGCTGCGGGCGGGGTGAGCCTGGAGGGGATGACCATAACCCTGTTGGAGACGATCATCGGTCTGGGAGGTGGTGAAATCGTGGCGACGGGACGCGGTGATCTGAAAACAAACGACTGGAATTTACGAGCCAACAGCACACCGATCGACGTGACGCCAATCCTCGCCAAGCTAACGGGGAATGCGATCCCGCTGCGGTTGGAATTGGCGGCCTTATCCCTCGGAGCAAGCGTCAATACGGCGGATCTGGCCCGTCAGGAGTGGGGGGGGATCGCGGCGAATCTGGATCTAACCGCAGCGATCGCGGATGGCTTGGCCGATGTCCGTTTCGATTTGGCAAATGGCCGGATTAATCTGGTCGGTTCGACCGGTGCGATCGATTTGGCGGCATTGTTGCCCAGTTTGCCCAGTTCGCCCAGTTTGTCCACTGGGTCGAACGAGCTGAACCGGTCGAATCTACCGGTGACCTGGCGCGGTGGTCGGTTCGAGTTAGCCACCACGATCGATGAGGTACTGGCGATCGCCGCAACCCAAACCCTCGATGGGATTGCCCTACGGGGTCAGGCGGATTTGGGCCTCGGCAGTGGTGGGATTGTGGCGGAAGCTCGCCTGGACGGTGGGCAGCTATTCGCTGGGGCGCGGGGTGGATCGATCGATCTCACGGCGATCGCCCGCAGTTTTGGCGCAGATCTGCCCCTGGCCACACGTTTGGACGGCTTAGACGCAACCTTGAATGCCGATCTGCGAGCCGTGATCGCAGCGGCATCGAGCGGTGATTGGCGCCGCCTCAATCCCAATTTGCAAGCCAATCTCGATCTTGGGCTGGACAATGGCACGATCGCCGTGCAGACGATCGCCGATGCCAACACCTGGGCCGTTGAAACCCGTGGCGGCCTTCCCCTGTCGGAAGCCCTGATCACCAGCGTGATCGGTACAGAATCCCCCATTCGGAGTCCGGCTTTTCCCCAAAGGGCTCGGGTGGACACCCGCCTCTCGGGCATGGTCGCCCCCCTGCTGGATCTCGCCAGCCCAGGCCCTGCCGCCCCCCTAGAGGTCACGGTCGATCGGCTGTTCCTGGCATTGGGTGACGAGTTTGTCGAGTTGGCGGGCGATGTGCGGCTGCTCAATCTCCTCACCCAGCCGGATCTTGAGGCGGATTTACAGGTGGCGGCTGAGTACGACTCCGATCGTCTACCGATCACCCTCGAGGATGTCTCCCTGGCGGTGGGCGATCGGCTCGCGCGACGTCGGGAGGTGAATGTGGCCGGAGCGGTCACGTTTAACGGGCAATTTACCGGGCGTCAGTTAATCCGTGAGCCCCTGACACCGGGGAATGTGGCGCTGACGGGGGATCTCGAACTGCGCAATCCGGCGGCGAACGATCGGGTTTTCGATCGGCTTTTAACCGGGTCGCTGGTGGCACGCACGGACGATCGAATCGAAATTAATCTACAGGGTGAGCGCGATCGGCTGATGGCGCGGCTACGGCCCTGCGATCGGGGATCGGCCTGTCTGAGCCCCTTTTTGCCCGATCGCTTCGAGCTGCGTTACGGTTCCGGCCAAGCGAATCCGGTGGTCGCCTTGGGCGATCGACGTGGCGATCGGTTTGATGTGAGCCTCGACAATTTCAATCTCGATCTGCTCAATCTCTCGCCCGCAACCAAGCTCGGGATTAACGGCCCGCTTCAGGGTGATATCACCGCCCAGTTCAGCGTCAATTTATTTGACCTATCCGCTGATGGACAGTTGGCGATCGAACAGCCCGGTGTGGGCTACCTGGTTACCGACAGTTTAGAAGCCGACTTTTCCTACGATGACGGCTCGGCTCGGCTCGATTCCTCCGCCTTTAATCTGGGGCGTACCCAGTATCGGTTTAACGGTGAAGTGAATCTCGATTTGCTCGACATTGCCCAGGGACGGTTAGCCGTCAGCGATATCGACACCATTTTGGCGTCCCAGGTGCGTGGCGATCTGACGGTGGAGGACGGTCAACTGGAGGATTTACTCGATGTATTCAAATGGTCGAACGTTGAGGATCTGACCACCCGGCAACTGGCGGCTCCCAGTTTTAGCGCGGCGGACTTGAATGTTTCGGGGGTGGGTGAACCGGAGTTATCGCTCCTATCCCAATTGCCAGGATTTGACGCGGCGAGCGACGCCGTCCGCCAACTGGCGGCGGCTCTCCGTCAACCAGCCCCACCCCGAGAACTGGATCTTACGGGAACCTATGACGCCCAGATGACGATCGGGGGAACCCTGGGCGATCCCCTGGTGGATTTAACGTTTATGGCGGATAACTGGCGCTGGTCCTTGCAACCGACAATTAATGCGATCGAGCCGCGCCTCGGCTTTTTCCGGGAAGAGGGGGCATTTATCCAGATCAACGATATTGCGATCGCGGCCAACTATACGGATGGACAAGTTGAACTCAACCAACTGAATGTACGGGTCGATGACGCTCAACTGACCGCCAGTGGCACCCTGTCGGAAACGAGCCAGGATGTCACGGTTAATCTCGATCGGCTCCAGCTCGACACAATTCGCCGATTTGTACCGCTGCCTCTGGATGCCGCTGCAACGATTTCACTGCAAGCCAAGATTGGTGGCAATCTCCAGCAGCCCACCGTGACCGGTGAAACGATCGTGGACAATATCGTCCTCAATAGTCGCCCGATCGATCCGATCACCAGCCGCTTTGACTACGCCGACACCACCTTTGCCTTTGCCACCACGTCCCCCGACTGGCTGGATATTCGCGCCCAAGCCCCTCTACCGCTCACGCCGGAGAATAACACCACCACGATCGCCGTTAAGGTCAAAACCCCGGCCCTGAATTTGCTTTCCACCCTGAGTGGTGGCAGCCTGGAATACGTCAGCGGTGATTTTGATCTGGATTTACAGGCCAGTATCGGATTTGTGGGCTTTTTCCCCAAAATCGAAGCCGTCGGTACGATCGCTTTGGATCAAACCACCGTACGATCGCCACTGTTGCCCGCTGCTCCCCTGGCGATCGATGGGGACATTAACCTGGTCTACGATCCGATCGCCCAGGTGATCGTCGATGTGGATCAAATCGTGGCCTCCGTGGCCGAGGGGGCATTCACCCTGGATGGTTCGTTGCCGCTGTATCCCAGTCCCACCCCGATCGAAACACCCCTCACCTTCTCCGTTGCCCAAGGTGAACTGGACCTCCAGGACATTTACCAAGGTCGAGTCGATGGTCAGATTCAGGTCGCCGGTAGCGGTTTTCGTCCTGTGATTAGCGGACGAATGGGGGTTTCCGATGGACGTCTGAGTCTACCCAAGCTGGAGTCACAGACCACCGGCGAACTGGTCAATGTGGAAAACTGGGAGCCTCCCCCGTCTGAGACGCCACCGCTGATTCAGCCTCGCTTTGATAATTTTGCGGTGTTCATTGGCGATCGATTTCGTGCCGAACTGGAGCCGATCTTTAATTTCCGGGTGATGGGCGATCTGGCGCTGAATGGTATCTACGATGGAACGCTGGACAAGTTACAAGCGGATGGCTCGATCGCGATCGAGCGTGGTCGCGTCAACGTTCTGAGCAACCTGTTTTTTATTGCGCCCGGTCGTGACCATCGCATTACGTTTACACCCGATCGCAGCCCGATCGACCCCGACATTGATCTCGAACTTGCCACCCTGATCTACGAAAGCGAAGCCAACAGCCTCCGCCAACGCGACCCCGCCACCACCGAACTCCCCGACCTGAGCCTGATTCCCAATCGGCGATCGCGTCAGCTCCTCGTCAGCCTGGGTCTCGATGGTTCCGCCCAAGATTTGCTCGCGGCGGTCCAGGCTAGCAACACCGGCGATACCAGTCGCCTGCTCGATGTGGTCAGCATCAGCAGTGTTCCCAGCCGAGATGATCAGACCCTGGTGGCCCTGTTGGGCAATCAGTTCATCACCACCGTGCAGGATGTCGCCCAGCTTCAGGGGGCAGAATTGATCGAGTTTGCGGCGCTACGATTTGCGATCGAGCCGACCCTGACCGATGCACTACTGGATGTGGATAATTTTGTGAATCGAGCCGGTCACGCCTTGGGGCTAACCCGTTTAAGCATCTTTCCGCCCGGTCAGGTGGAAGGTACGATCGAATTAACCCCGGATTCCCTCTTACGCTTGACCTACGATTACGGCTGGAATGGGTTGCAATTGCAAAACTCCACGGAAGAAACGGGGGCAAATTCCCAGTCGGTCGAACTGCGCTACGAATTTCGCTTTTAGCCCGACCTGATGAAGTTTGGACGTCACCCACCATGCACCTTGCCGTGTTATTTGAGTTTGACCCCGATCGCCCGACTCGCGATCACTGGCCTGCGGCCAAGCTGGGGCATTGGGGACGCTGCCTCGCTATGGCGGACGCGATCGAGCGGGCGGGTCATCGGGTGACGCGGATCGGTGGCCTGGATAAAACCCGTGAGCAGCGATCGCGTCGTGCCAAACTGCGCCGACGCTTGTATGCATGGCAACATCAACACTACCTCGCTTGGACAGAACCACGTTTTAACCGGGATTACGCCGCCCAACTCGCCCAGCAGCTCACGGCGAAAGGTCACGATGGTGACAAGCCGCATCCACCGGGCAACTATGACGCGATCGTCACACCGGACACCAATCTCGTGGCGTACCTGAAGACGAATCTACCGATCTTTTTTTGGGCAGATACCACCTATGCAACACTGATCGATGTCTATCCCGGTTTTTGTGATCTGTGTCAACGATCGCGCCGTCAACTTCAGGATCTCGATCAACGCGCCTTGAAACGCTGTCGGCGGGTTCTACTGGCGTCGGACTGGGCGATCGAGGGGGCGGCCTCCGCCTACGGGCTGGATCGCGATCGGTTTCGCTTAATCGAGCTGGGCGGCAATCTCGAACCGCCCGAGGCTCCGACTGTTCAGGCTCACATCGAGCAACGCGATCGGCACAGACTCAACCTGCTATGGATCGGCACAGATTGGCAGCGCAAGGGCGGCGATCGGGCGATCGAACTCGTCCACCACTTGCGTGAGCAGAACATTCCCGCACAGCTCACCACCATCGGTGGTCAAGCTCCCTACCCTTCAGACCTGATCCGCAACGTGGGACGCCTCGATCCCAGCCAGCCCGCCGATCGTACCCAGCTTGAAGCCGCCCTTAACACCGCACATTTTTTAGTGTTGCCGTCCGAGGCGGAGTGTTTTGGGCATGTGTTGTGTGAGGCGAATGGGTTTGGTGTGCCGGTGTTAACAAGTGATGTGGGGGGAATTCCCAGTGTGGTGCGATCGGGGGTGAATGGGTTGATCGCGCCGCTGGCGGGCTGGGCGACGGCGATCGCGCCACCGGTGGTAGAGCTGTGGCGTGATTGGTCGGCGTATCAGGCGTTAGCGCGATCGGCGCGGCGAGAATACGAGACCCGTTTGAACTGGACAACGCTAGGTGAGCGGGTGAGCGCGGAAATTGCACGCAGCTTGGCGATCGGCTCGTGATGTTTCAGTTGCAGACGCAAAAAACGGGTCTACTCTGAGCCATCCCAGAGTAAACCCGTCCAGTGCATACACGATGCAGCATAAGTGAGAGCTACGCCACGCTTTTCTCTTCAACCTTTTCAAGTTGTGGAGAGGCTCCATCCTCAGTGTCCGCCGTCTTCACCTTCACCGGCACAAGCGACGCCTCACCCGTAATCAAACGCGCCCCGCGTCCCCGCGTCAGGTAGCTCCAGCCCCACTGCACCATGACCAACAGCTTGTTATCAAACTCGATCAAGTAGTAGATGTGCGCCACAATCCAGATAATCCAGGCCAGAAAACCCGAGAAGCGCACAAAGCCCAGATCGGCAACGGCTTCATTTTGGCCGATCACCGCCAAGCTACCGAAATCCACATAGGTAAAGTCGGCGATTTCTTTACCCTGAAGCTGTTTCTGGATAGCCGTCGCGACGTATTGGCCTTCCTGCATCGCCACCGGAGCTACACCGGGTAGGGGACGCGATCCTTGGTGGGCGAAGTGAGCCAGATCGCCAACGACGTAGATATCATCATTGGTCGGCAGGCTCAGGCGTGGGCTGACGATGACGCGACCGGCCCGATCGAGTTCGGCTCCGGCGCGATCGGCCAGGACACGACCGAGTTTCGAGGCACGAATTCCCGCCGCCCAGATCGTCGTTTTGGCGTTGACGCGAATGTCCTCATCGTTGCAGCGAATCGTCAGATTATCGCCGTCAATATTCGTCACAAAGCTTTTCGGCTGAATCGTAACGCCGAGTTTTTCGAGGGATTCCTGAGCTTTGGCCGACAGATCCGGCGCGTAGGGCGGCAACACGCGATCCATGCCTTCGATTAGCAGGATTTTCGCTTGGGTGGTGTCAATGCGGCTGAAGTCATGTTTCAGGGTTTTATGGGCAAGCTCAGCGATCGCCCCGGCCATTTCAACCCCCGTCGGCCCCGCACCGACGATCGCAAACGTTAGCCACGCCTCACGTTGGGCGGGATCATCGGTTTTTTCCGCCGCTTCAAAGGCTTCAAAAATCCGGCGACGAATATCGATCGCATCCTCGATCGTCTTCAAACCGGGTGCATCCTCTTGCCAGTGGTCGTTACCGAAATAGAAGTGACTAGCCCCTGTGGCAACAATGAGCGAATCGTAGGCGATCGATCCTTCCGTCAGCGTGACGGTTTTCGTCTCGGGATCGATGTCGCGCACTTCATCGAGCAAAACGTGCGTATTTTTCTGGTTACGTAACACCATCCGCAGCGGTGAAGAGATTTCCCCCGGCGAAAGGCTACCCGTTGCGACTTGATAGAGCAGCGGTTGGAACAGGTGGAAATTACGCTTATCGATCAATGTGACATCGATATTGGGAGCTTTCGCAAACGCTTTTGCGGCGTAAAGTCCACCAAAACCGCCACCAATAATTACGACGCGGTGGGGAGCTGTTTTCGTCTGGGTCATAGCCGAAGATAGGGTGATTGGTGTTAAGTTTGGGCGATCGCGGGTCGATGGGTCAGTCGTCGATCAACGATGCGCGACGTTGCCAAATCCTTAACAATTGTTTAGGGTCAAAGCTTAACTTATATTAAGTCCGATCGCGAATTTAAGAACGTATTAGAAAATACGAAGGCTTTCATTACAAGTATTAACGTTTTGGTTGTTTGATGAAGTCTCGTTAAGCCGTTGGCTGTTCTCTTCTCTCTCGTCAAGTGCGACAATCCGGGCGATCGCTCCTTTTTTCTGGCTATGACTCACGCCATTTCCTCGATCCCTCCCGACCGTCAGGCCGCCTTGCGCCGCTTGATGGCACGGGTTCAGTTAACGAGCTGGCGATCGTTAAGTGCGGCGTCGGGGGTGTCGATGCGGCAAATTCGGGCGGTGCGTCAGGGTGAATTGGATCGCCTGACGCTAGGGACGATCGATCGGTTAGCGGAGGCGTTGGCTTGCTCTCGTGCGGAGTTTTTAGAGGCGTTAGCGTGGTTGGCCGGATCGGATCAGTCGCTCGCAACATTAGATCACACCTCAGTCTTACAAGCGGAATGCAATCGGCTGCGTGAGGCGTTGGATCAGCAAGCAACGGAGTTAAACCACCGATTCCAAACCCAGGCGATCGATCAGCTTGAATCCTTCCTCACCTTTTGGCCGGTGGCTGC
>RDYZ01000069.1 GCA_004293855.1 Oscillatoriales cyanobacterium
AGCGCTGCGATACCGGGCAGCACTTTACCTTCGAGCAGTTCGAGGCTCGCACCACCACCGGTAGAGATGTGGCTCATTTTGTCTGCAACACCGACTTTTTCGACCGCTGCCACCGAGTCGCCACCGCCGATGATCGTGGTTGCACCCGTTGCGGTGATTTCTTCGAGGGCGTAGGCGATCGCTTCCGTACCTTTGGCAAAGGCGTCGAACTCGAACACACCCATCGGGCCGTTCCAGATGACCGATTTGCAATCGGCTAGCGCTGCTTTAAAGGTTTCGATCGAATCCGGGCCAATATCCAGACCCATCCAACCGTCGGGAATCGCATCGATCGCCACGGTTTGCGACGCGGCATCCGGCGCAAAGTTATCCGCCAGGACAACATCCGTCGGCAGGAGCAACTCAACGCCTTTTTCCTTCGCTTTGGCTTCGAGTGCCGTCGCCAATTCGAGCTTGTCTTCTTCCACGAGGGACTTACCGACGCTGAGGCCGCGAGCCTTGTAGAAGGTGAAGATCATGCCGCCACCGACGATCAGCTTGTCCACCTTGTCGAGCAGGGTTTCGATCACGCCGATTTTGCTCGACACTTTCGATCCACCGACGATCGCCACCAGGGGACGCTGAGGATTGTCGATCGTCGCTTGCAGGAATTTCAGTTCTTTTTCGATCAGATAACCCGCGACGCAAGTATCGATGAACTGGGTGACCCCTTCCGTGGAAGCGTGGGCACGGTGCGCCGTACCGAAGGCATCGTTCACGTACACATCCGCCAGCGACGCGAGCTGCTTCGAGAATTCGGGATCATTGGCCTCTTCGCCCGCGTAGAAGCGTGCATTTTCGAGCAGAACCACATCACCGTCAGCCATCGCGCCCACCTTGGCCGTGGCATCATCGCCGCAATCATCCGCCTTAACCACCGGCTTGCCGAGCAGTTCCGACAGACGAGCCGCGACCGGCGTGAGGCGCATCGATTCAACGACCTGACCATCGGGACGACCAAAGTGGCTGATCAGCACCACTTTTGCGCCTTTACTGGTGAGGTCTTGAATGGTCGGCAAAGCCGCACGAATGCGGGTATCGTCCGTGATCGCACCATCGCCATCGAGAGGAACGTTAAAGTCCACCCGCACGAGAACGCGCTTACCGCTTAAATCCGCTGCCGATAAATTTGCTACAGTTTTCTTAGACACTGATATTAGCCTCCTTATGTTATGAAGTCCCCTCAAACCCGCTGCTAGTGGCATCTTATGGGGACTAATCCGTCAATTCCGACACAATTCTACCAAGATCCGTCGCAGTACTCCGCCCATAGCCGCAGGCTTGGGTGGTGGTGAAGCGACGCACGACCAGAGGGAGTCATTTAGCCAATCCTAAGAAACAGACATACATTTCCTAGGCTATGATGGTCGTATGCTAAACATGACGTGGGAATTCAAGCTAAAACCAACTGCTGAGCAGGTTTCAGAGATTGAACACATTCTTGATGTGTGTCGCAATGTCTGGAACTTCGCGCTGCGGGAACGTAAAGACTGGCTAGATTCTCGTAAGTCTCCGGTGAATGCCTGTTCAATTTGGCAAGAGTTTATCTTGTCAGCGGATGCACCATTCCCCAGTTATGCGCGGCAATGCAAGTCGCTAACTGCGGCCAAGGCTGATTTCCCTAGGCTTAAGACGGTCAACGCTCAGGTACTTCAGCAGGTTATCCGAAAGTTGGAAGCCTCCTGGGAATCGTGGCGATTGAAGCGGTCGGGGATGCCTCGGTTCAAAACGCCTAGCCGGATGCGATCGTTTCTCTTTTGCCAGATGCTCAAGGATTGTGTGTCTGAGGAAGGGATTAAACTGCCGCAACTGGGTCTGGTGAAAGTTCGATGGTCGCGGGAAATTCCTGAACTGTTTGAGGTAAAGCAGGCTCGTATCGTTCGCAAAGCCTCCGGGTACTTTGTCATGCTTAGCCTTCAAGCTGATGTCGATATTCCGGCTGTAGCTTCTCACGGACATCCGATCGGGATTGATGTTGGCTTGGAGTATTTTCTGTCAACTTCGGACGGAGAACAGGTCAAGCGACCTCGCTTTTTTAATCGTCTGCACCGCAAGCTGAAATTGCTGCAACGCAGGCTGAAGAACAAGCGGAAGGGGTCAGCAAACTGGCGGGCGCTTCAGAAGAAGATTGCAAGAGTTCATCAATGCATTGCCGATACTCGCAAGGACTGGCATTTCAAATTAGCTCATCATCTCTGTGATGGTGCAGGGATGATTTTTGTGGAAGACCTCGACTTCCGCATGATGGCGAAAGGAATGCTCGGTAAGCACACTCTAGACGCTGGGCTGGGTCAATTTGTCAATCAGATCCTTTCCTGGGTGTGTTGGAAGCGGGATGTGTATTATGGCAAGGTGGATGCGCGGGGGACTTCTCAGGAATGCCCTGATTGTGGGGCAGAGGTTCGCAAAGAACTCTCAACGAGAGTCCATCACTGCCACCACTGCGGGTCTATTAAGCCTCGTGATGTGGCGAGTGGACAAGTTATCTGTAGCCGTGGGCAACGGCAAATCGAAAATGCCTGTGGAGTCGGGGCGACGGGGAATCAGGTTACTGGTTCTAGTTGGCTGGCTGTGAAGCAGGAAATCTTTGGGGTGACCCGGAGAATCTCCCTGCATACCTGTTAGGGTTGCTGGGAGAGGATGTCAAAGGAGTGCGGTCGCGAGATACGACCAAGGATGGACGACAAATGTTTAACAAAATTCTGTTTCCCGTGGATGGCAGCCCAGAATCGCGTAATGCGGTCACAAGCGTCATTGAACTGGTCAAATTGCACCAAGCCGTACTGACGATCGTCTCGGTGGTTGAGCCGTTAGCGGAGGGAGCAGCACCCGGGCAGCGTAATTCTGCCGAGGCGATCGCCAAGCTGCTCGATGGGGTCAAAGATTTATTTGCCCAGCAAAACATCACCGTCGAAACGATCGAACGGGAGGGCAACCCTTCGTTTGTGATCTGCGATGTGGCGGATGAGATTGAAGCGGATTTGATCGTGATGGGGGGCAGTGGGTCTGTGATGCCGGAGGACGGCGCACGGGACAGCGTTGCCAGCCGAACGATCGGCCTCTCCCCTTGCCCGGTGCTGGTCATTCCGTGAGCTTTTGTCAACCCAACGGACGGAGACAAACCCTAAAACTTCCCTAAAAAACTAGGGGAAACTCGGTTTGATCGGGGTGGCACAGCCTGAGATCCGCCAAACCTTAGCCCACCTTGATCAGTACTTCCGGGTGAAATTGATCATCCTTGGGAGAAATCCAGCCGCCTCGAGCCTCACCCTCGCTAACCTCATAGGCCATGACGCCAAAGCCGCGCGTACCACACCAATTGGTGATCAGCCAATCTCCCAGACGTAGCCCTAAGCCTTGGGCGTTGGGAAACTGCGTGCTACCCAGGTGGTAGAGGTCACCGTTACGCCGGACGCTCAGGTGGGAGGCTCGGGGCTTGCGGGTGAGGACATCGATGCCATCTACGTCGTAGAGACCTTCGAGACCGTCGGTGAGGTCGGGCTTGGCGGTTTCACGGGCGATCGCCCCCCAGGAGGTCGGCAACGCCCAGTAGCCTTCCAGGGTTCCGTCGGCTTGGATGTGAAAGAGTGACAACCGGTAATTGGGTTCATAGCCCCAACCGCCCACGAGGTAGCGATCGACATAAAAGGCAAGCCCCAGACGACTACCGGTTTCCGCCAGCCATGAGACTTGGTACAACTGACCGAAGGGATCAAGCTGGATGGTTCCGGCGGAGAGCGCTTCTGTGGAAGCGTCGGTCTGTTCGTTTTCGATCGTCCATACGCCGCCAATGTCAGCCGAAAAGGCTTGAAGGGGGCTGATGATACTCGCCATCTTGATGCTGTCCTTAAACGGTGTGCGCGTCTGAATCGCGATCGGAGGATATGCGATCGTTGCCCGAAATATGCTCCGGATTGGATTTTGGCTGGTTCGCCCCACGCCGATGATCCAAGGCGAAGGAACCAAAGCTAACGAAGTTACTCAAGTTTTTCGCCAGTTTGCAACCTGGAGGCTTGGGTGAGGCGGTTGAAGTCGCTCGGATTGGATTGCTCCAGCCCCGCGACTGCATCAACCTAGGCCAGTTGACCCAAACTTAGCCAAAAATCTTGTCAAGAATCGCACGCGGTTCGATATCGGCAATCTTACCGGTGGGGGATTTGATCCCGACAAAGCGATCGCTCTTGGGCATGAGCTTGGCGGGATCGGTGGGGCCGAACAGCGCGAAGGTGTAGGTTTTGAGGGCGATCGACAGGTGCATCGGCGCACTGTCAGAGCAGATCGTCAGATTGGCGTTGGCCATGGTGGCGGCCAGTTTGCCGAGGTCGCTGGGGATGATGGTTTTGATGCTGGGGACGGCTTGCTTGAGGCTCGCGACGAATTCCGCATCGTCGGGGCCTTGGGCGACGACGATCGGGACATCCGGTTGACGCTGCTGAATTTCGCCCAGTACTCGCGCCCATTTTTCGATCGGGTAAATCTTATCAAACCCTTTCATGACGGCCATTTTGCTCGAACCGCCGTGAACCAAGACATAGCCCGCATCGCCAATGCCCAGGGTTTGCTTTTGCTCGTCCGCCCAGTCTAAATCTTCCTTCAGTAGCTCGATTTCCGGGTCAGGGCTGGGAACATTGATCCCCAAACCCTTAACGAGGTCGTGATACATGTAGGCCGCGTACTGATCCATATTCAGTGGCACAGGATCGGTCAGAAACATCTTGCCCTTTGCGGCATAGCCAACCCGTTGGGGGATGCCCGTCAGCCACATCAGCAGACCCACGCCCCAGCGACGACCGAGGGACATGATGGCGTCACATTCCCGATCGCGGATGATCCCCAATAGGTTGCCCCAATCGGCGGGGCCGTTGCGATCCTTGAAGTCGAAGGGAACCACGCTCAGGGTGCGATCGTGGAAGAGCTTGGAAACACGATAGGCTGATCGAGCGCGGGGCTCGACGATGACCGTGAGCTGAGCGTCGGGATAGGCGGTGTTCAGGCTTTTGAGGGCTGGAAAAAAGAGGATTTGGTCACCGATCCCACCGGGCACTAGGGCCAAAATGTGCTTTTTCATAGTTCAATCGTCAATCTGCTGTGTGTCTGCCGTCTGCCGCAACAGCAAGGTTATATAAAATGCGATGAAACGATGCGAGCGCGATCGGTCGCAATCCAGCCCCTATATTAAGTCGAGATTGATGGAATTGAAAGATTGAGTCTGAATCGCTCGATCGCAGACCCATCGAACCGAAGCCGAGCGGCGGGGTGACGCCGTACCGTTGCGCTTCGGGCTCCCACTCCTTCAGGTTCCGAATAGTGGTGTCACAATTAGCGATATTGACCCCGAATCGTGCGGTATCCAGTCTGTTGACGACCTCCCGTGGTTTCTC
>RDYZ01000070.1 GCA_004293855.1 Oscillatoriales cyanobacterium
TTATCATGCAAGTCTTTCAGGCCGTCCAGGTGCAGACTGAAGGTCAGGTAAGGCGAGGGGGTGAATTTATCCAGGCTTTTTTCAAGCAGTAGGCCGTTGGTGCAGAGGTAGATAAATTTCTTGCGCTCAATCAAGCCCGCCACGATTTGATCAATTTGGGGATGGAGCAGCGGCTCACCACCGGGAATCGAAACCACCGGAGCGCCGCATTCCTCGACCGCTGTAAAACACTGTTCCGGCGTCAGATTTTTCGCCAGGATATCGGTCGGATGCTGAATTTTGCCGCAACCGCTACAGGCCAGATTGCAACGAAATAGGGGTTCGAGCATCAGCACGAGGGGAAACTTTTTACGTCCCTTGATGCGTTGCTCTACGAGATATTTACCAACGGAAATTGCTTGCTGGATTTGAATAGCCACGGCCTTACGTCCTCATCACCACTAGGGGTTAGACAGTCATTATAGTGACGTGGTGGTTGGCGTGCCTGTGGTCTTAGGATTTTGCGAACTCTTCTTGGCTGGAAAAAGTCGTACGATCGCCACCACTTCGCACCTGTAATCGGTGAGAGTCCCCACGATCGGCGGTATGCTCGTAGCGTGTTGCCGTGCTGTGATCGGGCTTGCCGCTGTGGGTTCCTCTGAAGTGCTATGAATGCGATCAATCAGACTGCGATCGAAAATCTTGTAATTATCGGTTCCGGGCCAGCGGGCTATACGGCGGCGATCTACGCTAGCCGTGCCCATCTTAAGCCCGTGGTGTTCGAGGGTTTCGAGGTTGGTGGTGTGCCGGGTGGTCAGTTGATGACGACCAGTGAGGTGGAAAATTTTCCCGGTTTTCCCGAGGGATTGACGGGGCCGGAGTTGATGGATCGACTCAAGGCACAGGCCCAGCGCTGGGGTGCGGAACTGTACGCCGAAGATGTGGTGGCGGTGGATTTGAGTCAGCGGCCTTTTACGGTGCGATCGCGCGATCACACGGTCAAAACCCACAGCGTGATCATTGCCACGGGCGCAACGGCGAAACGCCTGAATTTACCCCACGAAGCGGACTTTTGGAGTGTGGGGATTTCGGCCTGTGCGATTTGCGATGGAGCCGCGCCGCAGTTTCAAGGGGTGGACTTGGCGGTGGTGGGTGGCGGTGATACGGCGGCGGAGGAAGCGCTCTTTTTAACGAAGTACGGCTCACGGGTGCATCTGATCGTGCGTCGCGATCGCCTGCGGGCGAGCAAAACCATGCAGGATCGGGTTCTAAACCATCCAAAAATCACGGTTCATTGGCAAACCGAAGTCATCGACGCGATCGGCGATCGTGCCACCGGTCAACTTACAGCACTACAAACCAAACAGACCCACACCGGCGCAATGGGTCAACTGGCGGTCAAGGGACTGTTTTACGCCATCGGTCACACGCCGAATACGCAGCTCTTCGCCGGTCAACTGGAGCTAGACCCGGCAGGCTACATCGTGACGCAGCCGCGATCAGTGGCGACTAGCGTTAAGGGAGTGTTTGCGGCGGGAGATGTGCAGGATCACGAATACCGGCAGGCAGTGACGGCAGCAGGGACGGGCTGTATGGCGGCGTTAATGTGTGAGCGTTGGCTATCGGCGCAGGATTTGATTACGGAGTTTGACACGCCGGATCATGCCTCGATCGCGTCATCTGCCGCCACGAGTCCACCCCGCGCTAGCGAACCCGACGATCGTCCTCCGTCCCATTCCGCCGATCAAACCACCACCAGCGAACCCGCCACGGACTTCGATCCTGACCAGGTGCGGCACATCGGCAGCTACGCCCTCCGCAAGCTTTACCACGAAACTGATCGCCCGATCGTCGTCAAATACAGTTCGCCCACCTGCGGCCCCTGCCACATCCTCAAACCCATCCTGAGCAAAGTCATCGATGAGTTTGGCGATCGGGTATATTTCATCGAAATTGACATCGAAGCCGAGGGCGAAATCGCCCAAGCCGCAGGCGTGGTCGGCACACCCACGCTGCAAATTTTCCAGCAGAAAGCCAAAGTCGCCGAACTGCGTGGCGTCAAGCAAAAAAGCGAGTATCGTCAGGCGATCGCCCAGTTACTAGACAATGCGTAGACAATGATGAATTCCAGCCAGACTAGAGCCGGATGGAAGCAAGGTTAACCGCGACGGTTTGGGGACATATCGATCGGCTCAGACACATCGCCGATGATTCCCTTAATCCCCTCCATCGTCGCCGGAATATTGCTCGGGTCCATAAACATCACTTTGCTACTGTTACTCGCACCGATCACCTTCGCCATTTCCAAATACTGCTGGGCCAGGACAAATTGCAACGCTTCCGCCGCCTTGGGGTGCGACTCTAACGTCTTCGCCAAAATCTGCATCGACTCGGCGGCAGCCTTCGACTTCAAAAGCCGCTCTTGGCGTTCGGCCTCCGATCGCAGCAAAATCACCTGCTTTTCCGCTTCCGCCGTTAGGATAGCCGACTTTTGACGCGCCTCTGCATCCAAAACTTGCGCTCGGGCCTTCCCTTCCGCTTCACTAATCGCAGCTTCCCGCTCCCCTTCCGCCGTCAAGATGGCCGCCCGTTTGTGCCGCTCTGCCGACATTTGCAGCTCCATCGAGTCCTGCACCGCCTTTGATGGCACAATATCCCGCAACTCAACCCGCGTCACCTTCACCCCCCACGGCTCAGTTGACACATCCAATTCATGCAACAGCGCTTCGTTGACTTCTGTCCGTGCCGTGAAGGTTTGATCCAGTTCCAGCTTGCCCATTTCAGCGCGAATCTGGGTTAACACCAGATTTTGCATCGCTTGCCGCAAATCCGCCACCTTGTAGTATGCCTTCGCCATATCCATGATGCGCCAGTAGACGACGGCATCAACAGAAATTGAGACGTTGTCGCACGTAATACAGGGCTGTTTGGGGATGTCAAGCACTTGTTCACGTACGGTGGCTTTATAGACGATGTTATCCAGGAATGGTGTGATGATATTCAAGCCCGGTTGCAGCTTTTTACCGTTGTATTTACCCAAGGTCTCGACCAAGGCTTCATCGCCTTGATTGATAATCTTGACAGAGCCCGAGAGTGCAGACCCTCCGAGAATGGCCGCGACAATTAGGATAAACGGACCTTCCATGACAAATCTCCCTGCGATGCTTTTTCTAGATCTACGCTAGCCAATACCTCCGGTTGAATGGTTGAGATTACGAGTCGAACTCGGGAAGTTTTCCTTAAGCTTGGTAAATGAGACGGAACCGACGGATGAGCCGCCAGCACACAGCCAGGAGTTGCAGGGTTGATGGTGTGGCTAGAAGTCCGAGGTGTTCCTAGCCTCAATGGCTCACCGATGCCGCTACGACAAAACCGAAACACTCAGACCAAGATCACGAGCTTTGTTCAAAATTTGGGGCGTAATCTTCGAGCAGAAGGCTGATTTGTGACAGAACTTCGGTCGGCTTGATGGCGGCGAGTGCTTGACGCTCGGGATAAAATTCGGGTTTTTCGAGGTTTTTATCGATCGCATCACTCACCTGCTTGGCGATTAGCTCCGAAAGCTGCTCCCGTGCTCGCGATCGCTGGAAATTTGCGCCCTCTTCCGTGGTGGCATAAAGAGGCGGCAAGCGGTTCAACGCATAGGCTGCGATATCACCCACATCGAGTGTCTTATCGGTCGTGGCTTCAATTTCCGCCACCTTGGTGATCGCTTCCGATAACACCAATTCTTCCATCACGTTGATGAATTGCTTGCGTGGCAAAACCACCACATCTCCGGTGAGCAGCCCACCCATCAAGCGATCAAGAGCCATATACTCCTCGATCGATAATTCAGACGCTGTATTACAAATTCGGCCAACCTCTGCTTCCATTACGGGAGTTAGGTAGCCGTCTTGTAGTGCCTGTTCGACGATTTTGACGATGCTCATGGATTGCTTCGATAGGGAGGGTGAGTTGATGGGTGACGAGCACGGCGATCGCAAAGGATCGACGATCGTGATGGGGGCGTGGGATGAATGACTAGGGTCGGCAGCCGAGCCGCAGCAATACGGATAGTACGAACACTTTCCAGTGACTGATACAAATTCAACACGTCCAGGCGAATTTTGGCTAATCAGACGGGATTTTAGCCTGAGTTCAAAACCTTTATTCTTATTTTATCCCTTGGCTTTGCCAATCGCGCGGATCGACGGCTTCACCATGAACAAAAAAGCCCCAGTGGAGGTGCGGTCCGGTGGAGATTCCGGTGGCACCCACTGCGCCGATCGTCTCGCCTGCCCGAACGCGATCGCCTTCGCGAACGTAGATCTCGCTGAGGTGCAGATACATGGTCGTCACGCCTTGCCCGTGATTGAGACCGATCGTGTTGCCGTGGATTTCAAACCCGTTGGCTTCGTAGTCCACAAGGCCCACGATACCGTCAGCGGCGGCATAGACCGGCGATCCGGTGGCAGCGGCGTAGTCGAGACCTCGGTGGTAGTAATCATCCGCCCATTCGCCGTTGTAGTAGCGTCGGACACCGTAGGGCGTTGAAATTGAGCCGTTGCTGGGCGCTAGGAATGACCCCGTCCACAGCCGATCGGGGGTCACCTCCGCGCGGAAGGCTTCGACGCGATCAAATTCATAATCGGTGCCTTCGATCGCGTTGATTTCAGGGGATAGCCAAATGTCCTGGATCGGAAAATCGCGATCGCCCACATTCACATTCAGACTGGCCTGATCGCCCAGCTCATCGGTCACGCTAAAGGTGCGAGCGCCAGGGGTTTCGAGGGGTGTCGTCGGAATCAGGGCACGGTAACGATCGGGGCCGACGGGAAAGCTGGGATAGGTGCGATCGCCCGTGCTGACTACTGGTGCGGTATCCGCTTCGGAATGGATGAGAAGGTTAATCGTATCGCCGAGTTGGGGGGATGTGGGTGAGACGTTAATTTCGATCGCCTCAGCAGACAGGGCAGCCAAGGCGGTTAGGGGCACTGCTAGCGCAACTTGACCCAGGACAAATCGACCCAAGGCAAATCGACCCACGGGCAACAGGCGATCGAGGGAAGCGAAGATATTAGAAAGCATAGTTAGAGAGCAACTCATCACAAGCGGCGGGGGTGATCACGACACACTAAAAATCCCAGCATGAACAGCCTGGTCGAACCGGTTAGCCGGATGGATGGGCCTTACTGCGGCATAATCAGCGCGATCGAGTCGCGTCGTACCAAGATATTTTTTTCTGAAGCATCGAGGAGACAGAGAAAAATCGGATCAATCCATAGCAGTTTGCCCGACAGCGTCGAACCATCATTCAGACGCAGGGTTATCGTCGTTTTTTCCTTGACGTACCGTTGCAACAGGCGAATGCTGGGCAAGCTGGTATCAAATTCAGAACTCATACGCTAGGGGTGGGATTCAATGGAATGGATCACGAGGGTAGAGG
>RDYZ01000458.1 GCA_004293855.1 Oscillatoriales cyanobacterium
CTAAGTGAAAGTCAGGTGCGGCAACTGTTGCGCTACACCGAGTCAAAGCAGGTGGTGTTTAACTTTGACGCGGACGCGGCGGGGGTGAAGGCGACGAACCGGGCGATCGGCGAGGTGGCGGATCTGGCCTATCGTGGTGGTGTTCAGTTGCGGGTGCTGAATATTCCCGAGGGCAAAGACGCCGACGATTTCCTCAAGTCGGCCTCACCCGAGGCGTATATAGCCCTCCTCGACACCGCACCGCTGTGGATTGACTGGCAGATCGATCGTATCGTTCAGGAGCGGGATATCACCCAGGCGGATGGCTACCAGCAGGCGACCCAGGATTTTATCAAACTGCTTCAGCGGATTGAGAATCTATCGACCCGCACCTACTACATCAACCGTTGTGCCGAAATTTTGGCCGGTGGTGATGCTCGTCGTGTGCCGACGATCGCCGAAACACTGCTGACTCAAGTGCGCCGATCGCGTCTGCCTGCCCAGAGTGACACCCGCGACCCCATCCCCACACCACCGGCGCAACTCACGGGACTGGATGGCGATCGCGCCCTGCGACTCGCCGCCGAAGAGATCATTTTACGGCTCTATCTCCACTGCCCAGAGTTGCGTGAACCGACGATCCGGGCGGTGCAGTACCTGGATCAATTACGCCTTGATGAGCAGGCCGAACCGACCCCGGCGTTTAGCTTTGCCCACCATGCCCACCTCTGGCGATCGCTCCTGGAGTCGATCGCCGGTGGTCACGCTGCGAACCCCCTATCCTGGCTCCAGGATCGCTACGCCGACGAACCCGACACGATCGCCGCGATCGCCCATTTGCTCTATCTCGACGAAAAGACGGCTCAGGATATCCAGCGCGGTGAGATTGCCCTACGCAGTGCGATCGCCACGATCGAACGAACCTTACGCCAAACGCGCTATCGACTACTACTCCAGCGTTTCGAGATGATCGATCTGGCGAACCATCTCGATCTCGCTCGCCAATACCAACAGGCTATTTACGCCGAAAAACAACGCATCGACCTACTCGATCGGCAACGCTACACCGATGTTAATGACCTCGTACGTGTGGCCTTTAACCCCACCTTACCGACCGTGATGTAATTTGTGATGCCCTCTGCAATGCAATTCGCGACTCACACTGACCGCGAACATTTACGTCATGGCTCACCCATTGGCGTCCGTTTGCAGCGATTTGCCGCGAATCATAGTGATTCCATGACTTAGACTTCATTTTTTCTTTAGTTTTGTCGCGAAAGACCGCTATATTCCCTTGTTTTTGCCTGATAAGAAAATTATGCTGTCGGCTGGCTGCTCTACCTAAT
>RDYZ01000071.1 GCA_004293855.1 Oscillatoriales cyanobacterium
GAGATTATGTTCAATCCCAACAGTCGAGAAGATGACTGGGAATGGGTTGAACTGACCAATCTGGGTGACACGATCATTAATTTGTCTGGCTATGTTCTGGATGACATTAATGGTGTAGCTCACACAGTAGCCAACATTGCCAGCGGTAGCATTGCAGCGGGACAAAGTGCCGTGTTGTACAACGCTGATGATGTGACGGCAAGTGAATTTACCACCGCTTGGGGAGCCGGAATTAATCTCATCGGGGTCACTAATTGGCACAAATTGCAATTGAATAATGACAATGACACGGTGGGGCTGTGGAGTAGCTTGAGCAGCTATAGCGGTAACAACCAAACCCATACCAATGCCCTGATCTCCGTGGCCTATCCCGGTAATTTAGGTAACAATGCTGGTTCGATCTATGTCACAGACTTAGCCAACCCCAATCAGTTTTCCCTCAGTCAAGATCAGGCCATACCACGCAGTAGGGGTATTGCTTACACCAGTGTTACGACGGGCTCCGGTACTGGCGACAACAATGGCAGTGATGTGGGATCTCCGGGTAGCACATTACCGCCGAGTCTGACGATCGCCGATCGCTCAATTAATGAAGGCAACGCGGGAAGGATTTAACGTTTACGGTGACCCGATCAAATAACACTCGCGGATCGGCAACGGTGGACTTTGCGATCGTCGATGGTCGCGCCAAGGTCGGTCAAGATTACACCGCCAGCTCTGGAACGCTGACGTTTAATCCGGGTGATAAAACCAAGACGATCATGGTTCGCGTGATTGGTGACACGATCGCCGAACTCAACGAAACCTTTACCATTAGCCTATCCAATGCCTCCGGTGACACCGTCATCACCACCGCCACCGCCACTGGTACGATCCAAAATGATGACGCGGGGGTTGTCCTCACCCAAATTCATGAGATTCAGGGCAGTGGTGCAACCAGCCCGTTAACCGGCCAGACGGTGACGATCGAGGGGATTGTTACGGGGGATTTTCAGGCGGGAAGCGGCGTAAATGGTAATCTCGCCGGGTTTTACCTTCAGGAAGAAGACGCCGATCGTGATGACAATGCGGCTACCTCTGAGGGCATTTTCGTTGATGATGGCAGCAGTCCCGGTGTGGATGTCGGTGTGGGCGATCGGGTGCAAATTACCGGTGTTGTGGATGAATTCGCCAATTTGACGAAAATCACGAACGTTACAAGCGTTACGGTTCAGAGTTCAGGCAATGCACTGCCCGCGATCGTCGATCTGGATTTGCCCGTAGCCTCGATCGTGACGAATGCCGACGGTGACGACATCGCCGATCTCGAAGCGTTTGAGGGAATGCGGGTGCGTTTTCCCGACACGTTGAGCGTGACGGAGTTGTTTCAGCTCGATCGCTACGGCGAAATTCAACTGGCTCAAGGTGGTGGTTTAACCCAGTTCACCCAAACGAATGACCCCAGTGTCGCGGGCTATGATGCCCATGTACAAAGCATTGCCAAGCGTCGCATTCTGCTCGATGACGGACAAACGCGCCAAAATCCCGACCCGATTCGCTATCCCGATGGCCGTCTCGAGCCGTCCGATTCCCTACGGCGGGGCGACACGATCGCCAACCTAACCGGCATTGTCCATTTTGGCCGCGCTAGTGGTGTTAATGGTGACGAAACCTATCGGATTATGCCAACGGCGACACCGACGTTTAATGCGGTCAATCCTCGATCAACAACGCCCAGCGCGGTGGGTGGCAATTTGAAGGTTGCCAGTTTTAATCTGCAAAATTACTTCACCACCTTAAATTCACGGGGGGCAAATACCACCAGCGAGTTTAACCGTCAGACGCAAAAGCTCGTGACGGCGCTGTCTCGCATCGATGCGGATGTGGTGGGACTGGTGGAGCTGGAAAATAACTACACCGCTGGAGCTACTAGCGCGATCGCCACGTTGGTAGACGCCCTAAATGCACAGCTCGGCGCGGGAACCTATGCCTATGTGAATCCGGGCGGCAATGTCGGCAATGACGCGATCGCCGTCGGTGTGATTTACAAACCCAGCGCGGTGAGTCTAGCCGCTGACACCACGATCGCCACGTTAACCGATAGCAATCTGCCCGCAGGCTTCAGCGGTTCGCTCTTTTCCAGTACCAACACCAACCGATCGCCCCTAGCCGTGACCCTCAGCGAAAACGCGACGGGCGAACGTTTTACCCTGGTGGTCAATCACCTCAAATCCAAGAGTGGAAACGGAACCGGCGCGGACGCGGATGCGGGTGATGGTCAAGGCAGCTATAACAATATGCGGCTACAGGGAGCGCGGACGATCGATGCTTGGTTAGACACCGATCCCACCGGTAGCGGTGATCCCGATGTCCTCATGGTCGGTGATTTCAATGCTTACCTTCGGGAAGATCCGATCGCCTTTCTCGGCAGCGAATACGACAATTTGATCGCCGATCGTATCGGCTCAAATGCTTACTCCTACGTGTTTGACGGTCAAGCGGGCGTGTTGGACTATGCCTTTAGCAGCGCCTCCCTCACGAGTCAAGTGACGGGCGTGACGGAGTGGCACATTAACGCCGATGAGCCGGACGCTTTTGACTATGACGAGACGTTTAACCCCAGTGGTCTGTTTGACGGAACAACCCCCGATCGGGCTTCGGATCATGATCCGGTGATCCTAGGGTTACAGCTTCGATCGGTGGTGGTAGATCCGGTCGTACCTCCGGCTGAGCCACCGCAAGCTGGGGGCGAAGTTACAGCGGTCGAAGTTGAACCGGAAGACACCGATACTAGTCCTGAACCCGAAAGCGAAACAGCCACATCCACAACGGTAGAGAATCTTGGATCAGCCCCCGATTTCTCCAGCTTGATCGCGCAAATCCTTGCCAATCTCACACCTCCAACGGATCGCCTCACCAATAATTCCACCGATCGCCCGACCGATTTTCCACGTATGCCCGCCAGCACCACCACCACCGAAACCACCCCGAATGACGATACCGTCACCCGCGATCGCAATGACACCCGCGCGGACATCATCGCCGCACTCCCCGGCAACGACTGGATTAACACCGGTGGGAGTGACGATCTAATCTTTGGGAATCGAGGAGATGATACCCTACTTGGTGAGGCCGGAAATGACCGCCTCTTCGGTGGACAGGAGGACGATATTCTCGATGGTGGTGAGGGTGATGACTGGATTGCAGGCGATCGCGGCGCGGATACCCTCACCGGTGGCGCAGGGTCAGATACCTTTATTTTTCGTACCGGCGACGGTTCCGATCGGCTCACCGATTTCACGCCCGGTCAGGACAAACTGATCGTTGTTGAGATTCTGGAGGCGGTGGAGCCTGAAGATGTGGCGGGCGAGACCCTGATCGAAAACTTCAATGTGGGTGAAGACCGACTCGGTACAGTCAGAGTCCTAAGCTTTACCGACCTGACGATCGGCGGCGACGGAACCCAGAGCACGATTGCCTACAACGGCGAACTGTTAGCCCGTCTCAGCGGTGTTGCTGGCTTGACGGCGGCAGATGTTGTGGGATTGTAGATTACTGGGTTGCAGAGCCGTACTGTCACGATCGGGCAGGTTTATCACCGAATACACCGATCGCAGAACACAGGCATAACAGATCTAGAACCAATCGAAGCCCGCCACGGTAAGGCAATGCGCTATCTTTAAACCTAATTAAACCTGAAACGTAGCGAGATTTCGTGGTTTTGATGACTTCTCTAACGTTGTTGTCGTTCCTCGGTATCGTCTAAGTCTGCGATCGGCTCCTGTGAGCCGACCCTATAACACCCGCTCGGCGAAAAATCCTATGGCAACTCCGACCTTGGCGACGATCGACTCCATTCAGGTCGATCTCGTTACTCGTAACCAGCACGACAATCCCCACTATGCCCTCGGCCCCCACAAGCTCGATGGCAAAGATACCTGGGCGATTCGCGTCTACCGAC
This sequence comes from Oscillatoriales cyanobacterium, assembly GCA_004293855.1. Classification (GTDB taxonomy): domain Bacteria; phylum Cyanobacteriota; class Cyanobacteriia; order Cyanobacteriales; family Geitlerinemataceae; genus RDYZ01. The sequence goes on from RDYZ01000071.1 coordinate 3,941, forward strand.
CGGACACGGACAGCATCACCGTGATCATGCCGGACGGTCAGGAAGTGCTGATGGAGACGCCGCAACACGTCGATTTTTACGAGTGTGAGGTGGCTTACAGTGGGGAGAGCTTCCCCAAAGCCTATCAACTGCGCGTCAAACAGGGCGATCGTGAGCATCTGGAATATGATCCCTACGCCTTTGATGAACCCAAACTCAGCGATTTAGACACGCACCTATTTGCAGAAGGCAACCACCAACGCATCTACGACAAGCTTGGCGCCCATTTAACAGAAATTGACGGCGTCAAAGGCGTCTTTTTCGCCGTCTGGGCTCCCAATGCCCGCAATGTTTCGATTATTGGCAATTTCAATAACTGGGATGGACGCCGCTACCAGTTTGCGCGGCGCGGTAATGGCGTTTGGGAATTGTTTATCCCAGACTTGGGCGTCGGCGAGATTTACAAATACGAAGTCAAAAACCAAGACGGCCACATTTACAAAAAATCCGATCCCTACGGTTACCAGCAGGAAGTTCGCCCCGCCACCGCCTCGATCGTCGCCGACATCGATAACTACACCTGGAATGATGCCGCCTGGTTGGAGCAACGCGCCAAACAAGACCCGATGCGTCAGCCCGTCTCGGTGTATGAGGTACACCTCGGCTCCTGGATGAATGCCAGTTTCGACGAACCGGGAACCGACTACCTGGGCAATCCGATCCCGCCCGTAGCCGTTGCAGACCTCAAGCCCGGAGCGCGATTCCTGACCTACAAAGAACTGGCCGATCGGCTGATCCCCTACGTCAAAGAGCTAGGGTTCACCCACATCGAAGTCATGCCGATCGCCGAACACCCGTTCGATGGCTCCTGGGGTTACCAGGTCGCGGGTTACTATGCGGCCACCTCGCGCTACGGCTCGCCCCAGGATTTGATGTACTTCATCGACCAGTGCCACCAGGCGGGCATCGGTATCCTCGTCGATTGGGTTCCCGGCCACTTTCCCAAAGATGCCCACGGTCTCGCCTTCTTTGACGGCACACACCTCTACGAACACTCCGACCCGCGCAAAGGTGAGCATACGGAATGGGGCACGCTGATCTTTAACTATGGCCGCAACGAAGTTCGTAACTTCCTGGTGTCGAATGCGTTGTTTTGGTTCGATAAATATCACATCGATGGAATTCGCGTCGATGCCGTCGCGTCGATGCTCTATCTCGACTATGCCCGCGAACCGGGCGAATGGCTCCCCAACGAATACGGCGGACGCGAAAACCTCGAAGCGGCGGACTTTTTGCGCCAAACCAACCATGTGATCTTCGAGAATTTCCCCGGCATTTTGTCGATCGCCGAGGAATCCACCTCCTGGCCGATGGTGTCCTGGCCGACCTACGTGGGCGGTCTTGGTTTTAACCAAAAGTGGAACATGGGCTGGATGCACGACATGCTCGACTACTTCAGCATGGACCCCTGGTTCCGCCAATTCCACCAAAACAACATCACGTTTAGCATGTGGTATCACCACAGCGAAAACTACATGCTGGCGCTGTCCCACGACGAAATCGTCCACGGCAAGAGCAACATCATCGGCAAGATCCCCGGCGATGAATGGCAAAAATTCGCCACCGCTCGCACGCTCTACAGCTACATGTTCTGCCACCCCGGCAAGAAAACCCTGTTTATGAGCATGGAGTTTGGGCAGTGGAGCGAGTGGAATGTCTGGGATGATCTCGAATGGGATCTCTTGCAGTTCGCCCCCCACAGTGGCCTCAAACGGTGTTTAGCCACGCTAAACCAGCTTTATCGCAGTGAACCGGCGCTCTATTCTCAGGACTACGACGAAGCGGGCTTTGATTGGATTGACTGTAACGACAATCAACACAGTGTTGTGTCGTTCATTCGTCGCGCCCACGAGTCCGATGAGTTCTTGGTGATTGTTTGTAATTTCACACCGCAGCCCCATAGCCACTATCGCATCTATACTGAGCTGTTTAATAGTGATTCGGGCGAGTTTGGCGGTAGCAATATGGGCAACCTGGGCGGCAAGTGGACGGACGAGTGGGGCTATCATGGTCACTCTCATTCCCTGGATTTGTGTCTGCCGCCGCTGGCTGTGGTTGTGTTCAAGCTCGATCGCGAGAAGAC
>RDYZ01000072.1 GCA_004293855.1 Oscillatoriales cyanobacterium
GCGATCGAACGGAATATCGCGAAATCCCGTCTCCGCAAACCACGCCAGCTTATCCTCCCGCGTCATCTCATCCGTCAACGAAAAATAGAAAATTTCAGCCTTTTTCATGAGTCCCAAATCCTAACAATTGGATAATAATCAAACACCGAGTCAGCACTCACCAAAGGTAGCGATCGTGCGATCGACTGAGCCACAATCATTCGATCGAAAGGATCACGATGATGCAACGGTAGACCAATGTATTCATTCACATCCGAAGCCTCTACCCCAATCAAATGAATATCAACTTGCTCTAACAAACCATAAAGCTCAGAAAACTCATACCCTAAACTCAACTTTCCAATCTGGAGCTTAATCGCAATCTCCCAAAGACTAACAACACTGAGATAAACATGATCCGCCGCCTCTAATCTTTTGCCCATAGCAGACGACAAACGCGGATTATTTTGAATAGACCAAAGAAAAATATGCGTATCAATTAGCATCTACATATAGTCCTTAAACTCTTCAAGCGGTTCATCAAAATCATCCGACATCCACACCTTACCCTCCCAAACTCCAACTAATCGACGTTTCGGCGATTCATCCCCCAACGGCAACCCCGGCGACGACGTAGCGTACTGCATCACCAACATTTCAATAAAACTGAGTGCCTTCTGCTGCGCTTCAAGTGGTAGCTCATCGAGCTTCTGTAGAATTTCTGCCTTAGTCATAGTCTTACGGCTTCACTCCCTTGATTAGAAACATTATAGCAACCCCAGTTTGAATCCCAAATACATTATTCTTCGTTCCCGAAATCTTCGGATTCTTGCGTACATCCGACTGAGTATCCACAATATAAACCCGATCAAACTCCTGTGAAATTAATTTCCGAAATCCATCAAAAGCATTAGACTCGATAAATGATCGATTCGTAACAAAAGCAATAATACCCTGGGAATCAATTCGATTGCACGCCCAACGATAAAATCGCACGAACATATCGTAAAGTGCAATTTGATTTTGTGCCGATCCACCCTTTACATAGGTGGCTTTAATTTGCTGATCCACTTGCTGATAGGGACGATTTGGATTGCGTAAATTAAAATTATCTTGCCACGCATTGTACGGCGGATTTCCAATAATCACGGAGATTTTGCGATCGTTTTGAGCATTAATTCGCTCCGTATTTTCATCACTCACAAACATATCGAGTTGTTGCCCACCAAACGTCGATCGCTCCAACGTATCCATCAAACACAAATTCGTAAACTCCACATACTCCCCCATCTTCTGTGCATAGGTCGCCTCAATATTCAAATTCGCAATGTAATACGGCAAAATCGCCAACTCATTACAGTGAATCTCATGCTCATATTTATACTGCAACTTGCGCGGCTCAATATACTCAATCAACTCCGTCACAAACGTCCCCGTACCCGTACAGGGATCGAGAATCTCCACCCCCGGATCACTTAAAAACTTGCCAAAGTGTTGATAGACTAAATAATCCGTACTCTCGATCATAAACCGCACAATCTCGTTCGGTGTATACACAATCCCCAACCGATCCGCCGCCTTGGGATTGTATGCCTGATAAAAATTCTCGTAGACCGCCTTGAGAAACTTTTGCTTCTCATGATGATTGGCGATCTCCTCCGCACTCCGCCGAATTACTGCGTAATAATGCTCAATATTTTTTAACGCATTTCGCCGCACTGCTCCCGAAAAAAATGTCCCCGCGATCGTACCCACCTCCCGCGCAATATTATTTTCCCGGTGAAACTGCGACTCACGAAAGATATTCGTAAAAATATCCTCCGTCAAAATGTGCTGAATCAACATCTCATGGATATCTTCGATCGTGATATCGGGATTAATTGACGTTTGGCAAACCTGCAAAAACCGATCGCGCCGCTGCCGAAACTTAGAATTATCTCGATTCGCCACGGCGATCGTCTCCCGCAACGCCGCTAAAATATCCGGGATATCCTCACGAAATCTGGCGATCGCTGCCCGAAAATCCCGCACCGCTGGACGCTCATAGCCGACAAACGCCGTTAATAGCCGATCGAGTGTTGCCGCATCCTCCAGCGATGTCCTTAAAACCTCCTGACCATTTTGAATCAGTACCGCTGTCCGCGAATCCTCAAACAGAATATTTTCTTTCGGATATCCCTTCGCAAACTTTTTCTCAATCTCGCGATCGAGATCATCCTCTTCATCCTTACTTTCCCACCAGCCCCGCGCAATTTGTAACGCATCCTTGACGGTTCCATCCGGGTATACCTTGTTTTTAAACGCCGTCTCATATTCAATCTCCGTCACTAGCAAACAATCGATCGGCTTGCAATACACCTGCATCAAATCAATAAAGGCATTGCGGATACTGGTTTCATTGCGAGAGCCACCGTAGCGAATGAGCTGATCAACGTTTTTGTAATACTGCTGAATGGCGAAGAGTGACATTATGCGAGCTATCTATGAAGAGGTGAATGGTTAAATTGTGCCGCGTAATCAGGCCAGGTCATAACGGCTTAATTAAACTGTCATAAATTGCCATACTACGTTAATCAAAAAAATATTAATCTCCATCATTCGTAACGGTTTGAGTTCACAGAATTTATGCAACATTACCAAGATCTTTGAGGTTTTAATGTCACTGTTTGGCTCAAACTCTGCAATTTTGTTGAGACCTCAAAGGTCTGCATCAGCCCTAAATTTGAGTTACGATCGCTACCCCGAAAAAGGGAGCATCCCGTTTATGCAAATTGTCCCTCATCCCCCAGCCCCACTTCGACCAGCTCAGTGCGTCGCTTCTCCCAAAAAAGGGAGAAGGGGAGACCGATTCAAAGTCCCTCTCCCAACTTGGGAGAGGGATTTAGGGTGAGGGTGACACAAATGGGATGCTCCCCCGAAAAATCCGACCATCCTCCAGCAAATCGAACCGTTCCCACCCTTCGATCGCGATTTTTTCACTCCCAACCCATCCCAAAACGCCACAAACGACGGGATGTCGGGCGATCCCCGGTTCCCATTCCTCCCTCAGAAATTGAATTCACGTGCTATAAATATGAGGGTTTTAACGCTTTTATTTACAAAAGTTCACGCCACCCCGTCGGTTGCAGTGCTGCACACTCTCGTTGCACGCAATCCCCTAACGTTTCACGTAACAGATACATTCCTGAACCTATGACAGTCGCACCCACCGCAGTACAGTCGAGCGCAACGCTCGATCCGTCGCTGCGACTGAAAGACATCCTGAAAACCCTGCCCAAGTCTGTCTTTCAGAAAGATTCACGCAAGGCGTGGCTGGCCGTCCTAGCCAATATCACCTGTGTCTCGCTGGGCTATCTCAGCATCGCCTATTCGCCGTGGTATCTGCTGCCCTTTGCCTGGATTTTTACCGGTACGGCACTCACGGGTTCCTTTGTGATTGGTCATGATTGCGGACACCGATCGTTTTCCAACAACAATCGCATCAATGATCTGGTCGGCCATTTGATGTTCTTGCCGTTGTTTTTCCCGTTCCACGGCTGGCGCATTCAGCACGACTTTCACCACAAACACACCAACAAACTCAGTGTTGATAACGCTTGGGTTCCGTTTACGACGGACGAATTTTTAGCCGAAAGTCCAACGGTTCAGTTTATCTACACCTACGTTCGAGGCCGGTTTTGGTGGTTGGGTTCGATCGGCCACTGGCTCACGAAACACTTTAACTGGAATGATTTTCAGGGCAAACAACGCGAGCAGGTGCGTTTCTCCGCTCTGTTTGTGATTGTGGGTATGGTTGTGATCATCCCGACGCTGATCGTGACCACTGGTATTGTCGGTTTCTTCAAGTTTTGGGTGTTACCTTGGCTGGTGTACCACTTCTGGATGAGTACCTTCACGATCGTCCATCACACCTTGCCGGAGATCCCCTTTACTCCCGCTGAGACCTGGAACGAAGCCGCTGCCCAGCTCTCGGGTACGGTGCATTGTAACTATCCAAAATGGGTGGAAGCGCTCTGTTTTGATATTAACGTCCACATCCCGCACCACCTCTCGACCGGTATTCCGTGGTACAACCTCCGCAATGCCCATGCTGCAATTCAAGAGCATTGGGGAGATTACACGATCGAGCGTGATTTCTCGTGGTCGCTGATGAAAGAAATCACCGATGTTTGTCACATCTATGACGATGGCTATCGCCATGTGCGCGATATCAAAGCCGGATAGTTTACGTAAGCTCAGGCAAGTTCAGGCAAGCTCAGGCGCAACTTTTAAAGTCCTGATCTTTCGCCAGATGATGTTTGTCTTGCCGGTAACCTCGACGTTCTTAACACCTCAATCCGATCGTCAAGACTGCCGTTAAGGTCGTACCCAAAGGGGGAAATGCAATCAGCCGCATTTTCCCCTTTTGTGTCTCGATCGTCGGGTGTGTGACCTGTCCTTGGTTCGTTAACGTGAGTTCGGGTTAAGCAAAGGTAGCTGACCAGTGCGCCAGGGTTCGACCCTCTCCCTAAATCCCTACCGTGTATACATAACTGGCTGTAATCGTGACATCGTCGTTTACCCTAGCGGTTGCGATGATCTGCGATCGTGCGAACGGCCAATTTGCCATAATGTCGTAATCCTGCGTCGTCATCCCATAATCGACGCTATCCATTCCGCATCACACGAGATATGAACAGCGCTTTCCTCGATCGCCTCCACAGTCCCGAACGCCCCGTCATCGTCTTTGACGGCGCGATGGGAACCAATCTCCAAGTCCAAGAACTGACCGCAGCGGACTTTGGCGGCGAACAATACGAAGGCTGTAACGAATATCTGGTGCATAGCAAACCGGAAGCGGTGGCGATCGTCCACCGGGGATTCCTGGAAGCCGGAGCGGATGTGATCGAAACCGATACCTTTGGTGGTACACCGATCACGCTGGCGGAGTTTGATTTGGCCGACAAAGCCTACGAACTCAACCGCGACGCCGCCTTACTCGCCCGTCGGCTGGCGGAGGAATTTTCCACACCCGAAAAACCCCGCTTTGTGGCCGGGTCGATGGGGCCAGGGACGAAGCTCCCCACCCTGGGTCACATCGACTATGACACCCTCTACACCGGCTACATCACCCAAGTTCAGGGGTTATACGATGGCGGGGTCGATTTATTTTTGGTGGAAACCTGTCAGGATGTGTTGCAAATTAAAGCGGCACTGAATGCGATCGAAGCGGTGTTTGCAGAAAAGGGCGATCGCCGCGCCATCATGGTCTCCGTGACGATCGAAAACTTCGGGACGATGCTCGTCGGCTCGGAAATTGCGGCGGCGGTGTCGATTCTCGAACCCTACAACATCGACATCATGGGGCTTAACTGTGCCACCGGCCCCGACTTGATGAAAGATCACATTCGCTACCTTTCCGAGCATTCCCCCTTTGTGGTGTCGTGCATCCCTAACGCCGGTTTACCCGAAAATATCGGTGGTCAGGCGCACTACAAAATGCAGCCGATCGAGCTTAAGATGGCGCTGATGCACTTTATCGAAGACCTGGGGGTACAGGTGATCGGCGGTTGTTGCGGCACACGCCCCGCCCACATTGCCGCCCTCGCCGAACTCAGCACTGGCCTAACACCGAAACAGCGAACACCGCACTACGAACGATCGGCGGCGTCGATCTACACCACCCAAACCTACGAACAGGACAATTCGTTTTTAATTGTCGGTGAGCGGCTGAATGCCAGTGGTTCGCGCAAAGTGCGGGAATTGCTCAACGAAGAGGACTGGGATGGACTGGTGGCGATCGCCCGATCGCAGGAAAAAGAAGGCGCACAAATCCTTGATGTCAACGTGGATTACGTCGGGCGCGACGGCGTACGCGATATGCATGAGCTGGTGTCGCGGCTGGTGAATAACGTCAAGCTGCCGCTGATGCTCGACTCCACCGAATGGGAAAAAATGGAAGCCGGGTTGAAGGTGGCCGGTGGTAAATGCTTGCTCAACTCCACCAACTATGAAGACGGCGAACCGCGTTTTTATAAGGTGTTGGAACTGGCGAAAACCTACGGTGCCGGTATCGTTGTGGGTACGATCGACGAGGAGGGCATGGCACGAACCGCCGCTAAAAAATTCGAGATCGCCCAGCGAGCCTACAACGCGATTATTGCCTACGGGATCGATCCCGGTGAAATTTTCTTTGATCCCTTAGCCCTGCCCATCTCCACCGGTATCGAAGAGGATCGGGAAAACGGCAAAGCGACGATCGAAGCCATTCGCCGCATCACCACCGAATTACCGGGCTGTCACGTCACCCTTGGGGTGTCCAATATTTCCTTTGGCCTGAATCCTGCGGCTCGTCAGGTGTTGAACTCGGTGTTTCTGGCCGATGCAATGGCGGTGGGCATGGACTCGGCGATCGTCAGCGCCAGCAAAATTCTACCCCTCGCCAAAATTGACCCAGAGCATCAAAAAATTTGCCGCGATCTCATCTACGATCGGCGCGAATTTGACGGTGATGTGTGCATCTACGATCCCCTCGGCCAGCTCACCACCCTATTTGAAGGCAAAACCGCCAAGATCAAAGAGGCCATCAGTAAAGATCAACCCCTCGAAGAACGTCTTCGTCAGCACATTATTGACGGTGAACGGATTGGCCTGGATGACACCCTGACCGAAGCCCTCACAAAATATCCCCCCCTCGACATCGTCAATGACCATTTACTTGATGGCATGAAGGTGGTGGGCGAACTGTTTGGCTCCGGACAAATGCAGCTTCCCTTTGTGTTGCAATCCGCCCAAACCATGAAAGCCGCCGTCGCCTTTCTCGAGCCCCATATGGAGAAAAAAGAGGATGACACCGGTAAAGGTACATTCTTGATTGCAACGGTCAAGGGTGATGTGCATGATATTGGTAAAAACCTGGTTGATATTATCCTGACCAACAATGGTTATAAGGTCATTAATCTAGGGATTAAACAACCGGTTGAAAATATCATTCGCGCTTACAAAGAACACAAGGCGGATTGTATTGCCATGAGTGGATTACTGGTGAAATCCACCGCATTTATGAAAGATAATTTAGAGGTTTTCAATCAAGAAGACATTAGTGTGCCGGTGATTTTAGGTGGCGCAGCCTTAACCCCCAAATTTGTCCATCAGGACTGCCAGCGGGTCTATAACGGTAAGGTTGTCTATGGTCGTGATGCCTTTTCCGATTTGAATTTTATGGACGTGCTCATGCCTGCGAAACAAAGCGGGGATTGGGACGATCGCGAAGGCTTTTTAAACGGTCACGGTGACAACAACACCTTTTTTAAAGAGCCGAAGGCAGAGGCTCCAAAATCTGAAGCTAAATCCGATGAACCGATCGTGATTGATACCACACGATCGGAAGCCGTAGATGTTGAGATCGATCGTCCAACGCCTCCATTTTGGGGAACCAAAGTCCTCACGCCGGAGGATTTCCCGATCGAGGAACTGTACTGGCATCTAGACCTTCAAGCTCTAATCGCCGGTCAGTGGCAATTCCGCAAACCCCAGGGACAGAGCCGTGAGGAGTATGACCAATTCCTAGCGGCCAAAGTTCAGCCCATTTTGACCGAATGGAAGGCCAAAATCGAAGCGGAAAAACTGCTGGAACCCACCGCTATTTACGGGTATTTTCCCTGTTTAGCTGAGGGCAACACGCTGTTGATTTACGACGCGACCCTGGTGGAGGCTGGCACGATTCCGGCGGCAGCGACACCGGTGGCACAGTTCGAGTTTCCGCGCCAAAAGTCCGGGCGTCGTCTCTGTATTGCGGATTTCTTCTTGCCCAAGGATCTGGCAGTGGTGGGCGATCGGCTGCGGGTTGATGTGTTCCCGATGCAGGCGGTGACCGTGGGTGAAATCGCAACGACCTACGCTCAAACGCTGTTTGCGGGAGATGATTACACCAACTATCTCTACTATCACGGCATGGCGGTGCAGATGGCAGAGGCGATGGCGGAATGGCTACACGCACGGGTGCGGCGAGAGTTGGGTTTCGGCGAACTTGAGCCGGATAATATCCGCGATATGTTGGCGCAACGCTATCAGGGGTCACGCTACAGCTTTGGTTATCCGGCCTGTCCGAAGGTGTTGGATTCGCAGATTCAGCTTTCGCTGTTGGGAGCCGATCGCATCCGGATGTGGATGGATGAAAGTGAGCAAATTTATCCAGAGCAATCGACGACGGCGTTTGTGGTGTAGCGCGTGATTTAGCGCGTAATGCAGCGTCCCGAGTCAAGTCGTAGCATCCCTGGGGTCTGACCGGCCTCCCCTCGAACACAGGTCGAGCAAATGTCGATAAGATCCCAGGGTAAATATTTGTTTATTTTCCCGATCGCAACCGATCGTCACGCCCCCATGACCTCCTCCCCCCATCTCCTAAGCCCCTTTCAGCTCGGTGATCTCACCCTTGAGAATCGTGTTGTCCTGGCTCCGCTGACCCGTGCCCGATCGGGCGCTGATCGCATCCCCAATGCGATCATGGCGGACTACTACGCCCAGCGCACGGCTGACAATCTGCTGATCAGTGAAGCCACCGTCATTTCGCCCCAGGGCATCGGCTGGCAGGATACCCCCGGCATCTATAACGACGCCCAAACCGAAGCTTGGAAGGTTATCACCGATCGTGTCCATGAAGCGGGTGGCACGATTTTTCTACAACTGTGGCATTGTGGCCGCGCCTCCCATAGCAGCTTTCACGGTGGTGAACTACCCGTCTCCGCTTCCGCGATCAAAATCGATAACGGTGACCAAATCCACACCCCCAGCGGCAAGCACGATTACGAAACTCCCCGCGCCCTCAATACCGATGAGGTGGCTGCGGTGGTGGAGGACTATCGCATGGCGGCGACACGTGCCAAGGTTGCGGGCTTTGATGGGGTCGAGATCCACAGCGCCAATGGCTACCTGCTGGATCAGTTTTTGCAATTTAAAACCAACCAACGCACCGATCGCTACGGCGGCAGTTTAGAAAATCGCTGCCGTCTGTTGTTAGAGGTTGTGGAAGCGGTTCAAACCGTGTGGCCTGCGTCGCGGGTCGGGGTGCGGCTGTCGCCCAATGGAGCCTTTAACGACATGGGATCGCCGGACTACCGCGAAACGTTTTTGCATATCGCCCAACAGCTTGACACCTATCACCTCGGCTATCTGCACATTATGGATGGTCTGGCGTTTGGCTTTCATGACCTGGGCGACCCGATGACCTTAACCGAATTTCGTGCGGTTTTTTCCGGGGCGATCATTGGCAACTGCGGCTATACCCAGGAGACCGCCGAAGCGGCGATCGCCACGGGTAACGCGGACCTGATCGCCTTTGGTCGTCCGTACATCAGCAATCCGGATCTGGTCGCCCGGTTTGCTCACGGGTGGCCACTTGCACCCGAAGCCCCAGTGCACACCTGGTATACCCCCGCTGGCGCGGACGGTTATACCGATTTTCCGACCTATGTGCCCTCGGTTTAGCGATCGCCGATTCTCTGCGTCTGTGCTGTTTGCTGCGATCGTCGGCGCGAAAGCACCGGTGATATAATTCGCGGTTGAACTTTAAGCGTACGGGAGCCTACGAACTGTGGCGGATTGGCAAGAGATTCCGGGTGGTGTCACCGCAGCACGGGGCTTCCGTGCGGCGGGCATTGCAGCGGGGCTAAAACCCTCAGGCGCAAAGGATTTATCGGCGATCGTCTCGGATGTGGACGCGATCGCAGCCGGTGTCTTTACCTTGTCCCAAGTTCGCGCCGCCTGTGTGGACTACAGCGCTCAAAAATTGCAGGGTACGGCTCCCCGCGCCCGTGCCATTTTGTGCAATGCCGGACAGGCCAACGCCGCGACCGGTGAAGCAGGCTGGGCTGATGCGATCGAAAGTGCGGAACTCTTTGGGCAGGCGATGGCGATTCCGGTGGATCGGATTTTGCTCGCCTCCACAGGGGTCATTGGTCAGCGGATCAAAATGAAAGAGTTCGCTGCCGGGATTCCAAAGCTCGTGGCGGCTCTTTCCGACGAGGGTGGCCCGGAGGCTGCCCAAGCGATCATTACCACCGATCTCGTTACCAAGGAAATCGCGATCGAAGCGGAATTTGGCGATCGCACGGTGCGGATGGGGGGCATGTCCAAAGGATCGGGCATGATTCACCCGAACATGGCGACGATGCTGGGATTTATCACCTGTGATGCGGCGGTGTCGTCCAGCCTGTGGCAAGACATGCTCCGCCGTGCTGCGGACAAGAGCTTTAACCAAATCACCGTGGATGGTGACACCAGTACAAACGACACCCTCTACGCCCTTGCCAACGGCCAATCGCGCACCCCGGCAATCACCAGCCCCGGCCCCGAAGCGGACAAGCTCGAAGCGATGTTGACCTTTGTTTGTCAGCATTTGGCCAAGGCGATCGCCCGTGACGGTGAAGGCGCGACCTGTCTGGTGGAAGTCCAGGTCAGCGGAGCCGATAGCGACGCCGATGCCCGTCTGATCGCCCGGACGATCGCCGGATCATCCCTGGTCAAATCAGCCATCTTTGGCCGCGATCCCAACTGGGGGCGCATCGCCGCTGC